>JAADGT010000107.1 GCA_013152215.1 Deltaproteobacteria bacterium | reverse complement strand
CCCATGGGCATGACCGATTATCTGTTCACATCCGAGAGCGTGACCGAGGGCCACCCGGACAAGGTGGCGGACCAGATCTCCGACGCGGTGCTGGACGCGCTGATCGCGGAGGATCCGCGCAGCCGGGTGGCGTGCGAGACGCTGGTGACCACGGGGATGGCGATCATCGCGGGCGAGATCACCACCGAGGCGTACGCGCACATGCCGGACATCGTGCGCCGGACGATCAAGGAGATCGGGTACACGGATCCGGCGTTGGGGTTCGACTGGGAGACCTGCGCGGTGCTGACGTCGATCGACAAGCAGAGCCCGGACATCGCGATGGGGGTGGACGAGAAGGAGGACCGGGAGCAGGGTGCGGGGGACCAGGGGCTGATGTTCGGGTATGCGACGAACGAGACCCAGGAGCTGATGCCGATGCCGATCGTGTTCGCGCACCGGCTGACGCGGCGGCTATCGGAGGTGCGGAAGAAGGGGGTGGTGGACTTTTTGCGGCCGGACGGGAAGAGCCAGGTGACGATTCGGTACGTGGACTCGAAGCCGGTGAGCGTGGACGCGATCGTGGTGAGCACGCAGCACTCGCCGGAGGTGACGCAGGCGCAGGTGAGGGAGGCGGTGTTGGAGGAGGTGGTGAAGCCGGTGATTCCGGAGCACCTGCTGACGCAGAACACGCGCTACTACATCAACCCGACGGGCCGGTTCGTGATCGGGGGGCCGATGGGGGACTGCGGGCTGACGGGTCGGAAGATCATCGTGGACACGTACGGGGGGCAGGGGAGCCACGGGGGCGGGGCGTTTTCGGGGAAGGACCCGTCGAAGGTGGACCGGTCGGCATCGTACATGGCGCGCTACATTGCGAAGAACGTGGTGGCGGCGGGGCTGGCGGACAAGTGCGAGGTGCAGATCTCGTATGCGATCGGGGTGGCGGAGCCGGTGTCGATCATGGTGGACACGTTTGGGACGTGGAAGGTGGAGCCGGACCGGATCGCGCGGCTGGTGCGGGAGGTGTTTCCGTTGAAGCCGAAGCAGATCATCGAGCACCTGGACCTGCTGCGGCCGATCTACAAGAAGACGGCGGCCTACGGCCACTTCGGCCGCAACGAGCCTGAGTTCACGTGGGAGCGCACGGACAAGGCGGACGAGCTGCGCCGGGCGGCGGGGATCTGAAGGCGGCGAGGCGGCTGGGCGGCTAGGCAGCCAGGCGGCTTGGCTTTCCAGCCTCCCAGCCTCCTAGCCTCCTAGCGTTCTAGCCTACCCACACACACAAAGGAGCTTTCGTTGAAGGGTGACATCAAGGATCCGAATCTGAGGGAGTTGGGGGTCAAGCGGATCTTGTGGGCGGACCGGCAGATGCCGGTGCTTGGGAAGATCCGGGAGCGGTTCGAGAAGGAGCGGCCGCTCGAGGGCCGGCGGATGAGCGCGTGTCTGCACGTGACCACCGAGACGGCGAACCTGGCGCGGACGCTGAAGGCGGGGGGAGCGGACCTGGTGGTGTGCGCGTCGAACCCGCTGTCGACGCAGGACGACGTGGCAGCGGCGCTGACGCTGGAGTTTGGGATTCCGACCTACGCGATCCGTGGGGAGGACCGGGACACGTACTATGCGCACATTCGGGCGGCGGTGGAGCACCGGCCGGACGTGACCATGGACGACGGTGCGGACCTGGTGAGCGTGATCCACAGCGACTACCCGGAGCTGCACGACCAGGTGGTGGCGAGCATGGAGGAGACCACCACGGGGGTGATCCGGCTGCGGGCGATGGAGAAGGACGGGGCGCTCAGGTTCCCGGTGGTGGCGGTGAACGACGCGGACTGCAAGCACCTGTTCGACAACCG
The DNA here is from genome assembly GCA_013152215.1 of Deltaproteobacteria bacterium. Classification (GTDB taxonomy): domain Bacteria; phylum Desulfobacterota; class Deferrisomatia; order Deferrisomatales; family Deferrisomataceae; genus Deferrisoma. Next base: position 6,355 of record JAADGT010000107.1, on the reverse strand, counting down.
CTACGGGACGGGGCAGTCGACGATCGACGGGATTTTGCGGGCGACGAACGTGCTGCTGGCGGGCAAGGTGTTCGTGGTGGCGGGGTACGGGTGGTGCGGTCGGGGGGTGGCGAACCGGGCGCGGGGCCTTGGGGCGCGGGTGGTGGTGACCGAGGTGGAGCCGCTGCGGGCGCTCGAGGCGGTGATGGACGGGTTCGAGGTGATGCCGATGGGGGAGGCGGCGAAGGTGGGGGACGTGTTCTGCACGCTCACGGGCGACGTCCACGTGCTGCGGCGTGAGCACTTCGAGGTGATGAAGGACGGGGCGCTGGTGGCGAACTCGGGGCACTTCAACGTGGAGATCGACATTCCGGCGTTGGAGGGGCTGGCGGAGCGGGTGGAGAAGGGGGTGAGGCCAAACGTGGACGCCTATGTCATGCCCGACGGCCGGGAGATCTATCTGCTGGGTGAGGGGCGTTTGATCAACCTGGCGGCGGCGGAGGGGCACCCGGCGAGCGTGATGGACATGAGCTTTGCGGTGCAGGCGCTCACCACGGAGTGGGCGATCCGGAACGCGGGGAAGCTGGAGGCGAAGGTGTACGGGGTGCCGCGTGAGATCGACCCGGCTGAAGCTGGAGACCATGGGGGTGGCGATCGACACCCTGACCGAGGAGCAGGAGAAGTACCTGAGCTCCTGGGAGATGGGGACGTAGAAAGGAGAACCGCTGTGTCGCAAGTGATCCAGATCGATCCGCCGGCCTCGGGCTCCCCGATCGAGAGGGGAGCCGACGGGCGGCTCAAGGTACCCCACGATCCGATCATTCCGTTCATCGAGGGCGACGGAACCGGCCCGGACATCTGGCGGGCGGCCCGGCGGGTGTTCGACCGGGCCGTGGAGCTGGCGTACGGCGGCGACCGCCGGGTGCACTGGTACGAGGTGTTCGCCGGCGAGAAGGCCTTCGACCGGTTCGGCGAGTGGCTCCCCGAGGCCACGCTCGAGGCGATCAAGCGCTACCGGGTGGCCATCAAAGGCCCCTTGACCACGCCGGTGGGCGGGGGGATCCGCAGCCTGAACGTGGCCCTGCGCCAGGAGCTCGACCTGTACGCCTGCGTAAGGCCGGTGCGCTACATCCACGGGGTGCCGTCGCCCATGCGCGAGCCCGAGAAGGTGGACGTGGTCATCTTCCGGGAGAACACCGAGGACGTGTACGCCGGCATCGAGGCCCCGGCCGGCAGCCCGGAGGCTCGGGAGCTCATCGAGTTCCTGATGATCAAGTGGAACCGCCGCATCCCGGACGACGCAGGTGTCGGCATCAAGCCGATCAGCCGGGAGCGGACCCGGCGGCTGGTGCGCATGGCCATCCGGTACGCCTTGGAGAACAACCACGACTCGGTGACCCTGGTCCACAAGGGCAACATCATGAAGTTCACCGAGGGCGCCTTCAAGGAGTGGGGGTACGAGGTGGCCCGGGAGGAGTTCGGCGACGTCACGATCACCGAGGAGGACCTCTGGCAGAAGTACGAAGGGGTCCACCCCACGGGCAAGATCGTGGTCAAGGACCGCATCGCCGACGCCATGTTCCAGCAGCTGCTCCTGCGGCCCGACGAGTACTCCGTGCTGGCCATGCCGAACCTGAACGGAGACTACATGTCCGACGCGGCCGCGGCCCAGGTCGGGGGGCTCGGCATGGCGCCCGGGGCCAACATCGGCGACGAGTACGCCGTGTTCGAGGCCACCCACGGCACCGCGCCCAAGTACGCGGGCCAGGACAAGGTGAACCCGAGCTCCGTGATCCTGTCGGGCGTGATGATGTTCGACCACCTGGGATGGCACCGGGTGGGGAGGCTGATCCGGTCCGGCATCGAGAGGGCCGTGGCCCACAAGCAGGTCACCTACGACCTGGAGCGGCAGATGGAAGGGGCCACCTGCCTGAAGTGCTCGGAGTTCGCCGAGGCGATCTGCCGGTTTATGGAGCAGGAGGCCTGACGCGGACCAACGGGGGGCATGGGGCCTGCATTTCAGGAATCAGGAGTCGGTGGACAGAAGACAGGGGAAAACCGCTCCGGCAGTTCTCCTGTCTACTGTCCCCTGAATTCTGGCCCCCGATACGGCCGCGCCCTGCGCTCCAGCAGGCCCCATGCCCCCCGAGACCGTGATGCTGTGGGGCAGGCCTGCTTGAACCGATAGAAGATGAAAGAGATTTTTGGCCTTCTAACTTCCTAGCTTTCCGGCTTCTTAGCTTTCCAGCCTCCCAGCCTCAGAGGAGACCGTCCATGCAGACCCGACCGATCTACCTGGTGGATGCGTTCACGCGGGTGGCCCTCCGGGGGAACCCGGCCGGCGTGATGCCCCACGCCCGGGGACTGGACGAGGACCAGATGCTTGCGATCGCCCGGGAGGTGAACGCCTCGGAGACCGCGTTCGTGTTGCCGAGCCGGGAGGCGGACTTCCGGATCCGGTTCTTCACCCCGGCCCAGGAGGTGCCCTCGTGCGGGCACGCCCTGGTGGCCGCCCTGACGGTGCTCGAAGATCTGGGCGAGATCCGGGTGCCGGGCGAGTTCGGTCGGGTGCGGGTCGAGACCGGGGTGGGTGTGCTGCCGGCAGACCTGGTGCGGACCGCCGAGGGAATCCGGGTGGACCTGACCCAGGACGCCCCGGCGTTCCGACCTTGCACGGTGGCCGAGGACCGGGTGCTGGAGGCCCTCGGCGCGGACGAGGACGATCTGCGCACCGATCTGCCGTTGGAGCTCGCCTACACCGGGCTGTGGCACCTGCTGGTGCCCCTGACCACCACCGAAGCCCTGGACGGGCTGCTCCCGGACTACCGGGCCCTGGCGGCCCTGAGCGAGGAGCTGGGGGTGCTGACGGTGCACGTGTTCGTGGAGGGTGAGGGCGGGTACCACTGCCGGGACTTCAGCCCGGCGGCCGGCATCGACGAAGATCCGGTCACCGGCACGGCTTCGGGCGCGCTGGGAGCCTACCTGGTACGCCATCGGGCCGCGACCCCCGGCACTCCCCTCCGGATGGTCCAGGGCGAGGCCTGCGCCCGGCCCGGCGAGGTGCGGGTGGTGATCCAGGGCACCCCGGGCCGACCCGAGCGGGTGGTGGTGGGCGGCCACGCGGTGGTGAGCCTGCGGGGACACCTGCGGCTGGGAGATCTGGGGTGAGGGAGCGGCCGGTTCGGTTCCCCGGCCGGGACGTGGAGCTGGAGGGCCGGCTGTTCCTACCGGACGCCGACCGCGTCCCGGCGGTGGTGCTGTGCCACCCCCATCCCCTCTACGGCGGGTCCATGGACGTGCCCGTGATCGGCGCCCTGACCCGGGTCGCTGGAGAGCGGGGGTTCGCCACCCTGAGGTTCAACTTCCGGGGGGTGGGCGGGAGCACCGGGCGCCACGGCGGAGGCGAGGCCGAGGTGGACGATGTGGCGGCGGCCGTCGCCTTCCTGGCCTCTCGGCCCGGTGTGGACCCGGACCGGATGGCCCTGGCGGGGTACTCGTTCGGGGCGTGGGTGGGGGGCCGGGCTGCGGCTCGGGCGGGATCCCTGGGGGCCCTCGTGGCCGTCGCCCCGCCCCTGGCGCGGATGCCCCTGGATGCCTGGCAGAGCATCCGGCGACCCAAGCTGGTCGTCGTGGGCGACCGGGACGAGTACTGCCCCCTGGATCTTCTGGAGCCCTGGTTCCAGGAGCTCCTCCCCCCCAAGGAGCGAGCGGTCCTGGAAGGCGCCGACCACTTCTTGTGGGGCCGCGAGGCCGAGGTGGCCCGCCGGGCGGCAGGGTTCCTGGCCGCGGCGTTGCAGGACCCCGGCGGGGAAGGGTAGCCGCGGTTCCCCTCTTAGCAGGGAGGCGAAGCGGGCTCAGGTCAGCAGCTCGGGCGCGGTGCCGGCCTCCGCCGGCCGGCGGGCCCGGGCGGCCCGCACCAGCTCCCGGGCCACCAGCATCTTTTGAACCTCGTTGGTGCCTTCGTAGATCTGGGTGATCTTCACGTCCCGGAACGCCCGTTCCGCCCGGTTCCCCGCGATGCACCCCGGTCCGCCGAGCATCTGCAGGGCCCGCTCGCACGCCCACATGGCCGTGTCGGTGGCCACCAGCTTGCACATGGCCGACTGGGCCGTGTAGTCCTCGCGTCCGGCGTCGATCATGCGGGAGGTCCGCTCCACCAGGGCGCTGGCCGCCTCGATCCGAGCCGCCACCTCCGCCAGGGTGAACCGGAACGCCTGCTTGTCGATCAGGGGCTCGCCCATGACCCTGCGCTGGCAGGCGAACTGCATGGCGGTGTCCAGGGCCCCCCTGGCCAGCCCCACGGCCTGGGCCCCGATCCAGGGCCGGGAGATGTTCAGGGTGTCCATGGCCAACACATAGCCCTCGTTCTTCCCGCCGATCCGGTCGGCTTCGTCCACGGCCACGTTGTCGAAGTGGATCGACGCCGTGGGGATCCCCCGCATCCCCAGCAGGCGGTTCGCAGCCCCCACCCGCACGCCCTCCCGGTCGGCGTCCACCAGGTAGGCCGCCACGTGCTTGAGCCCGGGCTCCCGGAAGTTGGTGAACACGACGTAGGCGTGGGCCCTTCCGGCGTTGGTGATCAGGTACTTGACGCCGGTGAGCCGGTGGGCGCCGTCCCGTTGGACCACCTCGGTGCGCATGTTGTAGGCGTCGGAGCCGGACGGCGGCTCGGTGAGCGCGAACCCCACCAGGGCCCCCGACCGGGTGACCCGGGTGAGCACCTCGTCGCGCCGCGGAAACTCGGGCCGGAGCAGGATGGGAAGGAGGCCCACCGCCTGCACGATGAGCAGCAACGACAGCGCCCCCGAGTGGCGGGCCACCTCCTCCACGACCGCTGCGAACTGAAGGTGGGTGAGGCCCAGGCCACCCAGATCGGGGGGCACCTGGGCCGCCATCAGGCCCGCCTCTTGGTAGGCCCTGAGCACGTCCTCGGGGAATTCGGCCGTCCGGTCCACCTCCGGTGCTCGGTGGGCCACCAGCTCCAGCACCTCCCCGAACCGGTCCCGAACCCAAGCGCGAGTTCCGTCCATCGCCGCACCTCCCCGTGCTGTGTTCACCCGGCGCCCCGGATCGACCCTCCTTTCCGCCCAGCCCACGTCTCCAGTCGGTCCAGGGCCTCGTCCAGCGTGTCGTCGCGTTTACAGAAGCAGAAACGGACGAGATGACGGCCGAGATCGGGATCGGAGAAGAAGCTCGACCCCGGCACCACCGCCACCCCGGCCTCCCGCACCAGCTCCAGGGCGAACGCCGTGTCGTCCCCGGCACCGAACCCCCGAATGTCGGCCATCACGTAGTAGGCTCCTTCGGGCGGGTAGCACCGGAACCCCAGCGCCTCGAGCCGCGGGACGAACCGATCCCTTTTGGCCTGGTACAACGCGCTGAGGCGTTCGTAGTACGAGAGAGGCATCCCCAGGGCCACCGCCCCGGCCTCCTGGAGGGGCGCGGCCGCGCCCACGGTGAGGAAATCGTGGACTTTGCGGATGCCGGCCGTGAGGTGGGGCGGCGCGATGGCGTACCCGATGCGCCATCCCGTCACGGAGTAGGTCTTGCTCAGCCCGCTGATCGTGACCGTGCGCTCCCCCATGCCGGGAAGGGTGGCCAGGGCCGTGTGGGTGCGGCCGTCGAACACGATGTGCTCGTAGATCTCGTCGGTTACGGCCACCACGTCGTGCCGAACGCACAGCTCGGCGATCGCCTCGAGCTCTTCCCGTGTGAACACCTTGCCGGTGGGGTTCTGGGGGGTGTTGAGCACCAGGGCACGGGTTCTCGGGGTGAACGCCCGGGCCAGCTCGTCCGGGTCGAACCCCCACCGCCTCTGCCCGCCCTCCTCCTGGGGCCGCAGCGGCACGTACCTCGGAACCGCCCCGCACAGCACCGCGTCCGGGCCGTAGTTCTCGTAGAACGGCTCGAACACGATCACCTCGTCCCCCGGGTCCACCACCGCCAGCAGGCTCGCGATCATGGCCTCGGTGGACCCGCAGGTCACCGTGATCTCGGTCTCGGGATCCACCTCGATCCCCAGGAACCGGCGGGTCTTCTCGGCCAGGGCGTCCCGGAACCCCTTGGCCCCCCACGTGATGGCGTACTGGTTCACGTCGGCCTGCAAGGCTCGGCAGGCCGCGTCCTTGAGCTCCTGGGGGCAGGGAAAGTCGGGGAACCCCTGGGCCAGGTTCACGGCCCCGTGGGCCATGGCGTGACGCGTCATCTCCCGGATCACCGACTCGGTGAATGACCGCGCCTTCTCGGATAGGGGCATGGCTCGCTCTCTCGTGGCCGCTAGAAGGCTGGGACGCTGGAAGGCTGGGAAGCCCTCCCAACGTCCCAACGTCCTAACGTCCTAGTGTTCCGTTTCGCAAAAACGGATGCGGATTTGCTT
>JAADGT010000305.1 GCA_013152215.1 Deltaproteobacteria bacterium | reverse complement strand
GGCAGCCGAAGCCCCGGAAGGAGCCGACGCCTCCTCCCGCGGCAGAGCCGGCCGGGGGCGTGCGGGCCGAGCCCGAGGCCGCTGGGGAGCCGCGGGAGGAGACGGCGGCGGTTCCGGATGTGCGGGTCGTACAGCGTTACACCACGGAGAACGGGCTCCCTTCGAATCGGGTCACCGCCCTCTACGTGGACGACACCGACGCTTGGGTGGGCACGGCGGACGCCGGAGTGGCCCGGCTCAATTTCGAGGAGGGGAACTGGATCATCACCAAGATGGAGGACGGCCTCGCCTCGAATCGGGTCACCGACATCATCAAGTACCGGGGGCTCGTGTTCGTGGGCACCCAGGACGGCATCAGCATCTGGGACGGGGTGTCCTGGAGGACCGAGGCCAAGATGGGCAAGGTCAAGCTGGTGAACACCGTGTTTCGTATCCACGAAGGCCTCCTTTGGGTGGCGGCACGCACCATGCATGGGGGCCTGCTCACGTTCGACGGGGAGAGGTGGAAGGACAAGAGCACGATCAAGCCGGGAACCGTGCTCAACAACGTGTCCGACTTTGCGTTTTCGGACGGCACCTTGTGGATCGGCACCACCAACCGGGGGGTCTACCGGTTCGACGGCAAGGGGTGGAAGAGCTTCACGGTGGCCGACGGCATCGCGAGCAACTTCGTGTACACCCTGGCGGTACGAGGGGGCACCTGCTACCTGGGCGGATGTTGTGGGGTGAGCGTGTATGAGAACGGCTCCTGGAAGATCTACGACATCGCCGAAGGCCTGCCCCACTCCACCGTGAACGCGATCGCGGTGGACGGGGGGTTGGTCTGGTTCGGGTCCAAGAAGGGGCTGGCCCTCTTCGACGGGTTCGAGTTCACGAACTTCTACTCGGAAGATGGTCTGACCGACGACCGGATCACCAGCCTGTTCGTCAAGGGCAAAGAGGTGTGGGTGGGGACGGCCAACGGGTTGAATCGGCTCGAGAAGAGCTACTGAGCGAGGGAGTGGCGTAGACCATGAACCGGATCCTCCGGATCTTCCCCGTTGGGCGCGGGGCCGTGGTGGTTTGGGGAGTGCTGGCGACGCTCGTGGGCTACGCAGGAACCGCACGGGCCGACCACTCCTTGGGCCGACCCTGCCTGTCGTGCCACGCGCTGCGCTCCACCAAGGTTGTTCCCGGTTCCCGGAACATCCTGAGCGACAACGTCCAGGATGCGTTGTACACCACGGACTTCTACTGCGGGGGCCAGTGGGACGGAGGAGAACCCCTGGACTGCTCCTACTGCCACAGCTCCACGGGCGACATCGCCAACGAGATCGCTGCCGCGGCCGGCGGGGTGAACGGGAGCGCCCACCCTGTGGACGTGGGGGGGGACAGCGCCAGCTACCCGAGCTCCACCCGGATCCTGTGCAACGACTGCCACAACGGCGATACGGACAACGCCACGAATCCCGGGCCGGACCTGACCCCGGCCACGGAGTGCACCAAGTCCGCGACCGACGGGTATCCCAACCACCACAGCATCGTGATCGGCGCGGTGGACCCCGGTGCGAACAACCTGGCGGACAACCCCCCCCGCCTCACGGCTCCCTACGGCCCCAACGGCGGTGCCACCTCGAGCGGAGGCGGGGTGGACTGGACCAAGCCCTCGCTGACGTCGAGCGATCTCTTGTGCTTCGTGTGCCACGATGGAAGCCCCAGCCCCCCGTATTCCACCGGGATCACGGCGACGGACGTGGCCACCGCCTACAACCAGCCGGGGGGCGGCCACAACCTCGCCGCTCGGGGCAACCTGACCGGCAAGCTTCCCTGCTACGACTGCCACGATCCCCACGCGGCGGCCGGCGCCGGCGCGAACAACAAGGCGTTGATCATCAACGGCGCCGATACCCCGGCCAACCCGTACGCCACGAGCGATTTCTCCACCACCGGGTACGACGGCACCAATGACCGGGTCGTGTGCTACGGGTGTCACGACTCAAAAGGGAACGGGGGCGCCGCGTTCACGGTAGAGGGGGTGAACCCCCCCGATCCCGCGACCACCGCACCGGTGTTTCCGTTCCACGCGGACGTGCACGCCAACGTGGGCAACACCAGCCAAAACTGCCTCCAGAAGAACGGCGGCTGCCACCAGGGCCCCCACAACACCAACTTCTTCCGGTGCCTCGACTGTCACTCGACAGGCCGAGACCCGAACTCGGCCGCGAGCCTGGCGAACGTGGACCACGTGGACAGCGAGTTCGGCCACATCGGGGCGGTGCTGGACAACGATCTGCTCAGCTTCCATACCATCAACTACGACGTCGCCCAGGACATGACGCTGGCCGACAACAACGGGTGCCTCAAGTGCCACGACACCCGGGGCGGGCCCACGAACGCGATCTTGAAGGACGACGACGGCAACTTCTACACCGGTTCGCGGGGGACCACGTTCTCCACCAGGGAAAGCCTCAAGTACTACGATCAGTTCTGTCTGTCGTGCCACGACGGAGAAGGCACCGACGTGGAGTTCACGATCAACTTCTCTTTCGATCTCACCGATCCCACCTACGGAAAGGTCACCTTCCCTTCGGGGACTCGCCTGCCCCCAAAGATCAACAATCCTCTGGGGAGCACGTGGAACCGGGGTTACTTCTTCGAGGCCGGCCACGGTCGGGGCAACGGACTCATCACCGGGAGCTTTCCCTGGTCCGGGAACCCGGAGCCGCGAATCCCATGTCTGGAGTGCCACCTCTACCACGGCTCCACCGCCTACAAACTCCTCCCCGGCGACCGTCAGACCGCCGACGGGGTAGGCCACGTGGTGAAGGGGGCCACCTATCCCCGCCAGACCGTGGGGGTCAAGTTCACGATCGGGGGCGTGGCGGACTCCACCCAGATCGACTACACCGATTACACGGATCCGGCCCAAAATCCCAGGCTGGGCAACATCACCCCCATCCGGAACTACTTCCGGTCCTGGTACATGTCGGACTACCTGAACACCACCCCCTGGTCCACCTACTACAAGACCGGAACGATCCAGACCCCCGACGGCGTGACGACCCATTTCGGGACCTCGGGAGAGATGCACGACAACACGGACGTGTCGACCGAGCTCCGATGCAATCAAGATGCCCAGAACACGACCACAAAGATCGGGTTCTGCAACGCCTGCCACTTCTACGACCAGACCACCGACGGAACCCAGGACACCTACGGCTGGGTGTACACCCACGAGGGCAGCGTGGGGCTCACGGACTGCGCGGGCAACGACCTGAAGTCCCAGATGAACTTCTTCAAGGACTGCGTGGAGTGCCACGATCCCCACGGCTCGGGGCAGGGCGATCCGGACGACGGACAGCACAACATCTACATGATCCGGAAGAAGATCAAGCACGCACCCACCGACTCCGAGGCGGATGTAAAGAACACGAGCTGGTGGAGCGCGGTCGTGTTCCAGAACACCACGGGCACCGACAGCTTCGACGAACCCGACACGGACAACACCGATGACCTGTGCACGGTGTGTCACCAGTCCAGTTCGGAGAACGCCAACGATAACGTGGATCACAACTACCGGTCCCAGTCCCTTGCCAGCGACCATCAGGTTGGGAACAACTGCACCCAATGCCATGTTCACGGGGGGAAGAAGGGACAAGGCACGACGAACCAGGGGCTGATCGGATTTCCTCAGGCCGCGTGCACGGTTTCCCCCCGGCCCCGGCCGCCAGGGCTCTGGAAGGGGGCGATCCGAACCTGGTGGCGGAGAACTACACCGGCGGGGGCGGGGCTCACATCGAGCACGTGAAGTTCCTCCTGGGCAAGTTCCCCGCGTCGGACAACGCCAAGGAGCTGTGCGGTCCCTGCCACGGAGACGACGCCGGTGCGGGGAGCAACCACGCCCAGTCGGGTGAGCTGGGCGGGACGTGGAGCATCTTGAGCCGGGCCTTCGTGGACCTGAAGCCGCGAACCCTGAGTTCCTGGGATGGGATGGCATCTGATCCGGCCACGGGCGCGTACGGCGGAAACCCCCTACCCACCACGCCCCCTGGCGACGCGGTGGATCCCACGGACAGCACCTGCACGGGGGTGGACTGCCACGGCAATCCCTCCAGCTCCGAGGGGCTCCACTGGAACCTGGCTTCCGCCGGAGACGGCGCGGGGGATTCCGACGGTCTCGGCCGTAGCCAGGCCTGCGCAGGGTGCCACGACGGGCTAGACAGCCAGGCCGAGATCCGCCTCTACGACCGGAACGACACGGCCGTGTACACCTCGAAGCCGGCTCCAGACGCAGCGGCCAACTACTACGGCACCCGGTCGGGGTACTCGCGGGGCGGTCACGGCGATGCTGCGATCCAGACCGAAGACCCGTTCATCGACTCGGCCCCCGGCGTGACCACGCCCATCGACTGCACTGCCTGTCACGACAATACGCTGCCCCACTTCCCGGCCGACGCGGCCACGTTGCACCGCCTTCGGACCCAGACGCTCCAGGCCGCCGACGATGTGAGTGGCCTGTGCACCCGTTGCCACACCGCATACAACGACACGGCTCCCAACGGAAACCCCCTTCACCACCCTTCGGGAGTGTCGTTCACCCGGGCCTACAACGAGCCCACCGGGGTGAACTACGACGTGCCCGCGGGCGGCGAGGGGGACGTGGACGAGTTCGTGATGTACTGGTCCGACACCACGTATACCGCTATCGGGAATCCGACCCAGGTGGATCTGCCGAGGCTGGACGACATCTTCCCGGGCCAGGCCGTGGAACTGGCCTGCACCACCTGCCACCAACCCCACGGAACCGACCTGGCCGTGGACGTGGGGTCGGGGGGCGGGGGAACGTACACCGAGATCCCCGACAACAACATGCTGCGGCTCCGGGACACGGACAACACCCTCTGTAACGCGTGTCATTGAGGAGCGGTGACGGGTGGTCAGTGACGAGTGACGGGTGGCGGGCCGAAGGCCCAAAGTTACGGGGAGTGCGGATGCGACGGTTTTGGATTTTCGTGGTGGGCGCGGTGCTGGCGGCCGGGGTGGCCGGGGCGGCCGAGCACCCCGGGAGCGGGGCGGACTGCAAGGCGTGCCACACGGCCGGCCAGGGGCCGGCCGGGGCTCCCAAGGTGGTGCCGGAGCCCCCGGGGGTCTGGGCCCGGCTGTTCGGTGCGAAGCCGGTTCAAGGCCACCCGAGTGTTTCGTGTGCCGGCGTGCTGGGCGAGGACGGCCGCCCCACCGGATGCCACCGCCCGGAGACCGGCGGTGAGGCGTTTCTGGTGGCCGGCGGGGCCGGCCGGCCGGTGGACGAGCTCTGCGGGACCTGCCATGGCGACCAGCGGCGGCCAGGGGCGCACCACCCCACCTACAAGAAGGACACCGACGACGATGGGATCCCCGACCGCATCGTGAGGCCTGCCGAGGGCCAGGAGGTGTACGCCCGATACGCCCCCCCCCAGGAGGGGCGGGCCGATGTGCTGGAGTTTCGGCCCCTCCCCGAAGGGGGACGGGAGCTCGTGGTCCGCCTCCCCTTGGAGACGGCCGTCGAGACTGTGGACGGGCAGACGGTCGAGGAACCCCACGTGGTCACCTGCACCACCTGCCACAACCCCCACTACGGGTACCTGGCCGGTGTGGGGTCCGAGGAGGAACTGGACACCGATCTCGTGGCCCGGGAGTCGGGCGACGCCCTCCTTCGGCTTCGTGACTACGACAACACCCTGTGTGAAGCCTGTCACTGACGGGCGAAGGACCCGCCGTTGCCCGGGGTTTCTCGTTCCCCCTTCCTGCGGAGTTGGATAGGGCTCCTCGTCGCCGGGGCAACCGCCGTGGGCTCGGTTGTTGGGGACAGCAGGGCCGCAACCGACCGATGGGAGCCGTACCCCCCAGGGGTCGGTGGACCGTGGGGCGGTTCGGTGCGCCGGTTGGTAGGCGGGTCCGACGGAGTCCTGTGGGCCGCCACGGGCGGTGGGGTCTACCGGCGTGGCCCGAATCGGGGGACGTGGGTTCCAGCCGGCCTCTCCGGCATTGAAGTGAACGACTTGGCCGTGTGCCGTGGGGCCCCTGCAACGGTTTGGGCCGCCAGTTCGTCCGGGCTCTTTGTGTCTGCGGATGGGGGAGACACCTGGGCGCCGGTGGAGTCCGAGTCGTTCGTGGTGGAGGGGCGGCGCGTGGACACGTTCGCCGCCGTGGCGATAGATGAGGACGACTGCTATCGGATCCTCGTGGCCGGGCCGTGGTCCACCTCCCAGGACCGGGTGTTTTCCTCGGAAGACGGGGGTGCCTCTTGGAGCGATCGGGGCGCCCGGTCCCCGGTGACCAGGCTCGTTCCCTTGGGGGATGGCGGTTTTGCGCTGGGAACCCAAGCCGGGGAGGTCGTTCGCGTCTCGGTTCCCGGGCCGGGGGCGACGCTGCTGTACCGCCACCCGGCAGGGGTTGGCGTGGCCGACATGGCCCTTGCCGCCGCCGAGCTGATCGCGACCTTCGGGGGAGACGGCCTGAGGGTCATCGATCCCGAGGGAGCAGTGACCACCCGGGAGGTGACGGACTTTGCCCTCGGTGAAGAGCTGGGTTTCGCGGAGGCTGTGGCGGCTGATCCAGACGTGCCGGGCCGGATCCTCTATTTCGTCAGCGATGTGACCCCCACTCTGTATGAGCTGGACGTCTCCGACCCGGCCGCGGTTCCCTCACCGTTGGAGCTGCCGGAGCCGGGTCTGGAGGTGATCTCGCTTCTGGTGGAATCGGGGGACGAGTGGATCGGCACGAACGAGGCCGGCGTGTTTTGGCGCCCCAGCGGTTCGACCGAGTTCGTCCCTGCGAGCGAGGGGCTGGGGGCCTTTGACGTGGCGGACTTCGCATTTGATCCCACCGGGAGCGGCGCCCTGCTCGCGGGGGGAGCCGCAGAGCGGGGTTCCGGCAACGGTGCCGTGGCCCGATGGGACGCTGTGACGGGGCAGTGGGAGCGATGGACGGGCGAAGGCCTTCCTGCCGGCTCGGGCAGGAGGGTGGCCTTCCGCGGTGAGGAGGCCTGGGTTCTCATCGACGCGTTGGGTTTGTATCGGAGGGCTCCGGGGACCGGGACGTGGGAGGACCGGTCGGCCGGGTTCGCGGCGCCCGCCGACCGTCGGTCGGTGGGGTCATTCCTGTTTCATCCGGCAGAGCCCGATCGGCTTCTGGCGGGGGCGAGCCCGAGTCTTTTTCTCGGAACCTCCGGCGGGGGAGAGTGGAGCCGGGTGAAGGGCCTCCCGGAGACGAGCCAGTACCCCTGGGCTGTTGCAGCCTTCCCAACGCAAGGGGGGATTCGGCTGATGGCAGGTGGCGGGGATGGTCGATCCGGCTGGATCTATGGATCCGATGACGGGGGAGGAAGCTGGGTCCTGCTGAAGGAGGAGATCCCCCCCGTTCTGTGCCTGGCTGCTTCCCAGCGCGGGACCGACCGGGTGCTGGCAGGCACGGCAGAGGGGCTGTGGTCCTCTGACGACGGCGGGGAGTCCTGGCTTCGGGTGGCCGACGTGCCCGCGGGGCTCCCGGTGAGTGCCGTGGCGGTGTCGGACTCAGACGAGGAGGGGCTGGCGGCGTTCGTTCAAGGCAAGGGCGTGTTCGTGAGCACGGACGGGGGGACGAGTTGGGTCAGTGCCCCGGTCGAAGGGTGCCGAGCCGATGACGGGTCGATGCCCTCGATCCGACGTCTTCGGTTCGAGCCGGGGGGGGTACGGCTCGTGGCGGCGCTCCGCCATCGGGGCCTCTGGTTTGTGGATCTGTTCTCTCCCGCGGAAGGACCCGCAGGGCAGCTTTCGGTGGTTTCGGTCGAATCCTCTGGAGAGGTGGTTCTCGGGTTGGAGACCGCGGGGGCAGTGGAGGCGGTGTTGCTGAGTTCCGACCTGGTGAACTGGAGCGAGGAGGCCGTCGCTGAGGAGTTGGCCTACTCGGTCTCGGGTGAGGGGGTGCGGCCGGTGTACGTGCGATTGCGTGGGCCGTCGGGGCGTGAGTCCGCCACCTATCAGGTCGTTGTTGAGGTTCCAGAGCCCTCCCCTCCCACCGACGGGGGACAGCCGGCCGGCGGTGGTACGGAGCCGCCGCCCGCCGCTGGCGAAACAGGGACTTCGCCGTCCGGTGGGGGCGGCGGTGGCGGTGGAGGGTGCTTCCTGCGCGCATTGGGAGGGGGGTGGTGAAGCGGCCCGGGATGTGGGGCCGGCGAATCGCCTTGATCGCTCTGGCGGTCGGGCTGGTGTGCGCGGCCGCGCCGGCCGCGCACGCGCTCGGCCCCTTCGGAGGATCCGTGACCGTCCTGCTGCTGGACGAGTCCGCCCAGACCCCTGCCTGGGTTGGCACGGAGCGGGGGCTTTTCCGTTTCGAAGGGGGGCGGTGGCAGCGCGTCGCGTTCTGGACCACCCGGCACGTCACGGCCCTCACCCGGGTGGGCGGAGCGGTGCTGGCGGCCGAGCACCGAAACGGCCTGTGGCGCAGCGTTGACGACGGCGCCACCTGGGAGCGGGTGCAGGAGGGGCTCCAGACCCCCATGGCCACCCGGGTGCGGGAGGTGCTCTGTCTCGCGCGAGACCCTGCTGAGAGCCGGAGGGTGTACCTGGGCTCTGCAGGCCAAGGGCTCTTCGAGAGCCGGGACGGAGGGAGCACCTGGACGCGGTTGGACGAGGGACTGGAAGACCAGCGGCCTCCTGCGTTCCATGTTACGTCGATCCTACCGCCCGAAGGGGCCCGCCCCCTGCTCATGGGCACCGACGGCGCCGGTCTGTTCTCCTGGACCACAGAGGGGTGGCAGGCGGTGGGCGGGATGCCGCCGGGGCTTCGGGTCCGGACGATCGCTGCCGAGCCCGGAAATCCGGAGCATCTGCTCCTGGCCACCCGCGGGCTCGGCCTGTGGGAGAGCCGGGACGCCGGGGCCACCTGGAAGCGGGTTCGCAAGGGACTTTTCGGCATGGTGGAGGCAGTGGCCGTTGCCCGGGGGGGACGGTGGCTTGCCTTCTTTGCAGGGGAAGGGCTCGTGGCGTCGGGCAAGCCTCGGCCCCGGGTTCTGGGCATCTGGAAGACCGGCGAGGTCCGGGCACTCGTGCCCGGCGGGGAGGGGTGGTTCGCCGGGTTGGCCCACGACGGGGTCTGGCGCCTGGGCCCGAACGGATCTCCTCAACGGGCGCAGAACGAGGGGCTGGATGCCACCAGCGTGCTTTCGCTGTGGCGGGAGCCGGACGGGAGCCTCTGGTGCGGCGACACCAACGGCGTGTTCCGCTCCGAGGACGGTGGGAGGACCTGGGTCGCGCGGGATCGGGGGCTTCCCGGGGCGTCGGTGAACGTTCTCCTCCGGGCCGGATCCTCCCTCTACGCCGGCACGGGGGGGCGGGGGGTGTTCCGCTGGATACCGGGGGAGGGCCGTTGGGAGGACGTCTCCCAGGGCTTGGGTACCGCCAACACGATCTTCTCCCTGACCTGGGACGGCGAAGCCCTGTACG
>JAADGT010000112.1 GCA_013152215.1 Deltaproteobacteria bacterium | reverse complement strand
GCTGCCTTGGGTGGAGCGGGTGGGCGCCTATACCACGGCCCGGGCCGTGCGGAAGAAGACCGACGAGGACCTGCGCTGGCTCCGGGAGAACGGCCTGGGCATCCTGTATCTGGGCCTGGAGAGCGGGGACGACGAGACCCTGCGGTACGTCAGGAAGGACTCCGACTCGGCCCAGATGATCGAGGCGGCCCGCCGGATCCGGCGGGCCGGCATCCTGCTCTCGGTCACGGTGCTCCTGGGGATCGCGCCGTCGGGCCGAAGCCTGGTGCACGCCCGGGAGACCGGACGGGTGCTCTCCGCCATGGACCCGGACTACGTGGGCGCGCTGTCGGTGATCGTGTGCGAGGGCACCGAGCTGGCCGAGCAGGTGGCCCGGGGCGAGCACCACGTGCCCTCGCCCCCCGAGCTCCTCGAGGAGCTGCGGGAGATGCTGGCCGCCACCCACATGACCCACGGGCTGTTCATGGCCAACCACGCCTCCAACTACCTGCCCTTGAAGGTGCGCATGCCCGGCGAGAAGGACGAGGCCCTCGCGCTGCTGGATGCCGCCCGGTCCGGCTTGGTGCCCCTGCGGCCCGAGGAGCACCGGGCCCTGTGATCCGCCGAGCGGATCTTTCCCCCACTGAAGTTTGGAGAAACCGATGAACGAACCCGCGTATCAACCCCTGTCGGACGCCGAGTTCCGGCGCTTCCGGGGCACCGACGGCTACGTGGCCTCCCGGGCCCTCCAGGATGCCGTGAACGTGGCCCTGGCCTTGGAACGGCCGCTGCTGCTCAAGGGCGAGCCCGGAACGGGAAAGACCCTGCTGGCCCACCACATCGCCCGGGCCCTGGGGCTCGAGCTGATCGTGTGGAACGTCAAGTCCACCACCAAGGCCCGCGACGGCCTGTACGTGTACGACACCGTCCAGCGGCTCAACGACGCCCGGTTCGGCGACGGGGACGTGCGCGACATCCGCCGCTACATCAAGCTGGGCCCCCTGGGCCGGGCCTTCGCGAGCCCCCAGAGGGTGGTGCTGCTGATCGACGAGATCGACAAGGCCGACATCGAGTTCCCCAACGACCTGCTGCAGGAGCTCGATGAGATGCGCTTCGTCGTGCTGGAGACCGGCGACGAGGTCAGGGCTCGGGAGCGGCCCGTGGTGGTGGTGACCTCCAACGCGGAAAAGGAGCTGCCCGACGCGTTCTTGCGACGGTGCGTGTTCCACTACATCGACTTCCCCGACGAGGCCCAGATGCGGGCGATCGTGGACGTGCACTTCCCCGGCCTCCCCGAGGCCCTGCTGGCCCGGGCCCTGGAGGTCTTCTTCGCCCTGCGCGAGGTCCCGGGGCTGCGGAAACGGCCCTCCACCTCGGAGCTGCTCGATTGGATCCGGGTGCTCCTGGCCAGCGGGGCCCGCCTGCCCGACGAGGCCACCGTGGCCCCGGACCGGGTGCCGTTTTTGGGCACCCTGATCAAGCTCCAGGAGGACGTGGACACCCTGGCCCGGCGCTCGTCCCGGCCGGCGGACGTTCGCACGGCCGGCCGGCGCTACTTCCGGTGAGGCGGCGGGCGTCGGCCGTGTTCCTGCCCCTGTTCTACACCCTCAAGGCCCTGGGGGTGCCGGTGAGCCCCACCGAGTGGCTCGCCCTGACCGAGGCCCTGGCCAAAGGGTTGCACCGGGACAGCCTGACCGACTTCTACTACCTGGCCCGGAGCCTCCTGGTGAAGGACGTGGCCCACTACGACGCCTTCGACCAGGCGTTTGCCCATTGCTTTCGGGGGGGCGGCCTGCCCGACGATCTGGCCACCAAGGAGCAGATCCTGGAGTGGCTGTCCGATCCCCGGTCGCCCCTGCGGCTCCCGCCCGAGGAGCTGGAGCGGATGCGGCGCCTCAGCCTGGAGGAGCTGCTGCGGGAGCTGGAGGACCGGCTCCGCACCCAGAAGGAGGCCCACCACGGCGGCCACCACTGGATCGGAACGGGGGGCACCAGCCCGTTCGGCAGCCGGGGCAGTCACCCCAGCGGCATCTCGTTCGACCCGGAGGGCGGGGGAGGGGGGGGCGCCGTTCTCCAGGCGTTTCAGCGCAGGTACCGAAACCTGCGCAACGACCTCACCCTCGACGTCCGCCAGATCGGGGTGGCCTTGAAGAAGCTCCGGGACCTCCGGCACACGGGCAGCGAGGAGGTCCTGGACGTGGAGGCCACCATCGACCGCACCTGCCGCAACGCTGGTGAGATCGAGCTGGTGTTCACCCGGGAGAGGGAGAACCAGGTGCGGCTGATCCTGGCCATGGACACGGGCGGGTCCATGGAGCCGTACCGGGAGCTGTCGGAGCGGCTGTTCTCCGCAGCCCACGGCATCAACCACTTCAAGGACTTCCGGGCCTTCTACTTCCACAACTGCATCTACGAGAACCTGTACGTGGACGTGGAGGCCGACGAGTTCGTGCCCACCGACGAGGTGATCCGGGAGTACGGCAGGCGCTATCGGCTGATCATCGTGGGCGATGCGGCCATGGCCCCCTATGAGCTGCTGATCCCCAACGGTACGCTGGAGCGGATGCGTCGCTCCAACGTCAAGGGCATCGACCGCCTGCGGGCCCTGGCCGAGGCGTTCCCCAAGCGGGCCTGGCTCAACCCGATCCCGGAGGACTCGTGGGGGTACTACGACACCATCGCCACGGTGGCGGGCCTGTTCCCCATGTTCCCCCTGACCCTGGAGGGGCTGGACCGGGCGGTGAAAGCCCTGCTGTGAGGGGCCGAGGGCCCGGGATCTTTTCGCAACATGCCCAAGCGTCTGTTCCTGAGAGTCGGCGACCTCGTGTACCACCGCGACTGCCGCGCCTGGGGGGTGGGCCGGGTGGTGGAGGTGCGCACCTCCACCCTCGAAGGGGGCCCGTCCCTGGTGCGCATCCGGTTCCAGGACGGCCAGGAGCGCACCTTCTTCAACGATCTGTCCGAGCCCAACTGCTGCTACTATCGGGGGATCCGGTTCTACCGGGGGTGAGGGATGGCGCTCCGATCGGAACGCGAAAGAGAGGGTGAACGAGCATGGAGTCCTTTTCCTACTGGGGGGTGTTCTTTTCAGCGGCTTTGGCGATTAATGTGTCGCCCGGGCCCGATCTGATCTACATTCTGTCCAACACCCTTGCCGGCGGGCGCAAGGTCGGCATTGCGTCCTCTTTGGGGGTCTGCTCCGGAGCCTTGGTCCATGTGCTGGCGGCCGCCCTCGGGCTTTCCACGATCCTTGTGACGTCGGCCCTGGCGTTTCGGGTGGTGCAATACGTCGGGGCTGCCTACCTCGTCTATTTGGGGGTCCGTGCCTTGGCGTCGAAAGGAACGTCCATCGACATGGCGGAGCGTTCGAAACGGGGGGGACGGAAGATGACCCCGCGCCAGGCCTTCCGACAAGGAGTGCTGGTCGACGTGTTGAACCCCAAGGTGGCGATCTTTTTCATGGCCTTTCTCCCTCAGTTCGTCCGTCCGGAGTTGGGAAACCCTGCCGCCCAGATCGCGGTGCTCGGCGGTCTGGTCATCCTGGTGGCTGTTGTGGTCGAGTGCGCGGTGGTGATGGCCGCGGCTCGCACCACCGACTTCCTCCGGAGGAATCCGAGGTGCTCGATCTGGCTCGACCGGGTGCTGGGATCGGTGCTCGTGGGCCTCGGGCTCCGCCTCGCATTTTTGGAAGGAGGGCGGGGCGCGTAGCGGGGGGACACCCGTCCAAAGGAGGGAGCAGGTGCGTCTGCTAACGAGCCCCTTCAGACCCCATGTCCCCGCCGGATTGTGAGGCAGGGCCCAGGGACCGCCCGGCTGGCTCCCCCCGACGACCGTGGACCGTCGACCGAAGACCGAAATGTACGGAGGATCCCCCCCTCAAGCAGACCCAGGCTCCGGCAGGATCTGGTTTTGGAACTCGGCCACCACCTGCTCGCCGCGTCGCAGGAACGCTGCAGGGCATCCCCACACGTTACACAGGGCCAGAATGTCGCCCCATCGGGGTGAGGGCGTCAGAAACAGGGCCACGTACGACGCACCGGGGCGGCAGTCGTGAGGCGCGAGCACCGGGAGATCGGCCTTGCAGTGGGGGCAGCAGATCCCGAGGACCGCTCCGGACCGGAACGGCGCCTCCACGATCTTCCGCTTGTCTCCACCGAACGGGCTGAGAAACACCCGGCCCTCGGTCCGGTCGTCCCGGCACAGCAGGCCGATGGCCGGGTGACCCCGGAACCGGGGATGCTCCGGCCGGATCAGAGGATGGCCGGCGGGGCAGTAGGCCTGAGCAACGAGGAGCTCCGAATCGGCGCAAGGGCCGTCCGGAGAACGGGAAAGGGGCGGATCGGGAAACCGAAGTCGGCCGGCGCTGTCGTAGATCCCCATGGGTCACCAAACGCGGGTTGGTGTGGCGATGGCGGTAGAGTCTCTTCTTTTTTGGCTACTACAGGCTATCACAAGGGCACAAAAAAGGAAGTGTTTGTGTCACATGTGCACATGCAAATATCGTTTGATATGGCTTTCGTCGAAAAAACGACCCCGGCTTCGGCCGGGGTCGTTTCGGTTTCGGGCTCCCAGGGGGATCAGGCGGCCTGTTGGGTCTTCAGGGCCTGGACCTGCCGGGTCAGCCGCGAGATGTGGCGTGCGGCCTTGTTCCGGTGGATCACACCCTTGATCACGGCCCGGTGGAGATAGGGCGCGGCCTTCTGGAGCGCGGCCTCGGCCTGCTCCACGTCACCGGACGCCACGGCCATGCGGACCGCCTTGATCAGGTTCCGGTAGCGGGTGCGAACCGCCTTGTTGCGGAGGCGGCGCTTCTCGTCCTGTTTGATCTTCTTGAGGGCAGACTTGTGATTCGCCACGGGGTCCTCCTCCCGTTCCTATGCTGGTCTCCTGCTATTGGGAAAACGGACTTCTACCACCCGAGGCCCGCACGAGTCAAGGGTGAAAGGAGGCAAAAGGGGTGGAGCAGGGGGGGCCGGGGGCGAACCAGAACCCTGCGAGCCGGCGATCCGGGGTCAGGTGAATCACGCTGGCCGAGGAGGTGCCGAACCGGGAGCCCGGGTCGGGATGGATGCACAGGGGGCTCGCATCGGGGCTGTCCCTCCCGTGATCCGCGAGGAACCGGAACAGACGGTTCGGCCCGGGGTCCCCCTCCCGGGCCACCTCCTCCATCCGCCGCAGGCATCGCCGGGCCTTCGGGTCGTCGGGGGCTCGGAACCGGGCGTTGGTGATCACGTGGCAGCCGGGGAGCAGCCGGTAGGTCTGGGTGCTCCCCGGCGCGTGGTCCACCACGTAGGCCCGCTCCGCATCGGCGATGAGCAGGGTGTAGGACTTGCAGGCCGGGGCCACCCACTCGGCGAACCGCCGGGCCTCGTCCGCCGAGGCGTGGCGAAGGGTCTCCAGCACGATGGTGCCCCGGCTGCAGGCGCTGGGCCCCTTGGCCAGGGTGCCTTCGTGATTGGCCAGGGTGACCAGCAGGCCCGCGTCCAGGTTGACCCCCAGCCAGGTGCCGCCGGCCACGCGGTCCCGGGGGCCCAGGATGCGGGGCGTGTCCACCAGCCGGGTGGGGGGATCCCATGCCCGGTCCAGGTTCTCGTCGCGGTTTCCCGCGAACACCACCGGTTTGCCGGGAAACACGCGGTACCAAAGGTGAAGGGTGCACATGAAACGACTCCGTGAAGGTTCGGTTGCTCAGGTTATTAACCTGGCGGCAAAATAGGCGCGGCACCTCGGAGGGCGGGGCAAGGGACCTGCCTCCGGCCGGCCGCGAAGCCGGGCATGAGATTCGCCGCGCAGG
>JAADGT010000225.1 GCA_013152215.1 Deltaproteobacteria bacterium | reverse complement strand
TCGGTCGTCGGTCGTCGGTCGTCGGTCGTCGGTCGTCGGTCGTCGGTCGAAAGCTCGTCTCGACATCGGAGCCGGAGGGCATGGGGTCTGCTGGAGAGCCGCGTGTGGCCGTATCAGGGGCCAGAATTCAGAGGACAGTAGACAGGAGAACTGCCGGAGCGGTTTTCCCCTGTCTCCTGTCCACCGACTCCTGATTCCTGAAATGCAGGCCCCATGCCCCCCGAGACCGTGAGGTGACGCCAAAAAGGCGTGGCCATGCTTGGAACGTTTGGGGATCACGGAGGTTTTTGAGCTTCCCAGCTTCCCATCGTCCTAGCGGGCCGAAGGCCCGGGAAGAAAGGAGAGAGGCCCATGGAGGTGTGCAGCGAGCACAGGGTTCACCCCGAGGCGGTCGATGCTGCCCGGCGGGTGGTGGACGGTGCCCCGGTGGAGGATCTGGCCGAGACGTTCAAGGTGCTGGGTGATCCGACCCGGGTTCGGATCCTGCTGGCCCTGTCGGTGCGGGAGCTTTGCGTGTGCGACCTGGCCGACCTGTTCGACGTGAGCCAGAGCGCCGTGAGCCACCAGCTACGGATCCTGCGGGCCCACCGGCTCGTGAGGCCGCGACGCGAGGGCAAGCTCGTGTACTACAGCCTCGACGACGACCACGTGCGCACCCTGTTCGCCGAGGGGCTGCGCCACGTGAAGGAGGGATGAACAGTGCACCCACACACACCGGCCCCGGCCGGCTCCTGCGGGAGCGGCGGGTGCTGCGCCGGTCACTCCGGCCACGCCACCGCCCCAACGCCGCCCGAGGCACCGGGGCAGGGGGCGAGGTATCGGCTGGAGGGGCTTACCTGCGCCTCCTGTGCGGGCAAGATCGAGCGGGAGCTGGGGCGGATCGAGGGCTTGCAGGCCGAGCTGCACTTCGCGTCGTCCCTGCTGGTGGTGAACGCGGAGGACCCGGCACTGCAGCGACGTGCCCTCGAGGTGGTCCGCCGGATCGAGCCCGAGGTCCGCATCGTGCGGATCGATGCCGACCACCTCGAGGCCGAGCCCCGGGGGGTCTCGCCGATCCTCAAGACCGTGGCCGTGGCCGGCGTCGTGTTCGGGCTGGCCTTGCTGATCCAAGAGGTGCTTCTACCGGGGGCGGAGACCCTCCCCCTGTCCGACGGCCGGTTCTGGGCGGTGCTCGTGCCGTTCCTCGTTGCCTACGTCATCGCGGGCCAGGACGTGGTGCGCCAGGCCGTGCGGGGAGTGCTGCGGGGCGACGTGTTCGGCGAGAGCTTCTTGATGACCGTGGCCACCCTGGGGGCGTTCGCGATCCGCGAGTTCCCCGAGGCCGTGGCCGTGATGCTGTTCTTCAAGGTGGGGCAGTACTTCGAGGACCGGGCCCTCAACCACTCCCGCCGGTCCATCGCCGCGCTCCTGAAGATTCGGGCCGACTATGCCAACCTTCGCCGTGACGGCGAAACGGTGCGGGTGGCGCCCGAGCAGGTGCGGGTGGGCGACCGGATCGTGGTCAAGCCCGGGGAGAAGGTGCCCCTGGACGGCGTGATCGAGGAGGGCCGGACCACGGTGGACGCCTCGGCGCTCACGGGGGAGTCGCGGCCCCGCACGGTGGGCGAGGGCGACGAGATCCTGTCGGGCATGGTGAACCGCAGCGGCGTGGTCACGGTGCGGGTCACCAAGCCCTTCGGCGAGTCCACGGTCAAGAAGATCCTGGACCTGGTGGAGACGGCCTCGGCCCGCAAGGCCCCCACCGAGGCGTTCATCACCAAGTTCTCCCGGGCCTACACCCCGGCGGTCGTGGCCGGCGCCGTGCTCCTGGCCGTGGTGCCGCCCCTGCTGTACCAGGTGCCGGCCCTGAGCGGGTGGTTCGGCCACCCCGAGACCTACTCCGAGTGGATCTATCGGGCCCTGGTGTTCCTGGTGATCTCGTGCCCCTGCGCCCTGGTCATCTCCATCCCCCTGGGGTTCTTCGGCGGCATCGGGGCGGCCTCGCGCCGGGGGGTGCTGTTCAAGGGCGCGAACTTCCTGGAGGCGTTCCGGTCCGTTCGGTGCATGGTGTTCGACAAGACCGGCACCCTGACCCAGGGGGTGTTCCGGGTGAGCCGGGTGGTGCCCCACAACGGGTTCTCGCGGGACGAGCTCCTGGCCCTTGCGGCGGCGGCCGAGAGCCACTCCAGCCACCCCATCGCCCGTTCCGTGGTGGAGGCGCACGGTCGGCCCATCGACGAGGGCCGGATCGAGCGCTACGAGGAGATCCCGGCCCACGGCGTGCGGGCGGTGATCGACGGCAAGGAGGTGCTGGCCGGAAACGACCGGATCCTCCACCTGGACGGGGACGGTCTGGAGCACGACACCTGCGAGCTGGAGGGCACGGTGGTCCACGTGGCGGTGGACGGGGTGTACGCGGGCTACCTGCTCCTCTCCGACGAGCCCCGGCCCGAGGCCCGGGAGACCCTCGAGCGGCTCCGTGCCGAGGGCGTGCGACAGATGGTCATGCTCACCGGCGATGAGACGAGCGCGGCCGAAGGGGTGGCCCGGGCGCTGGGCCTCGACGCGTTCCACGCGGACCTCCTGCCCGAGGACAAGGTGGAATGGGTCCAGAGGATCAAGGCCGAGCAAAGGGACCCCCGGGCCAAGGTCGCCTTCGTGGGCGACGGCATCAACGACGCCCCCGTCTTGGCTGCGGCGGACGTGGGCGTGGCCATGGGCGGGCTGGGCTCGGACGCGGCCATCGAGGCGGCCGACGTGGTGTTGATGGAGGACCGGCTCACGGGGCTCGTGGACGCGGTGCACGTGGCCCGTCGCACCAACCGGATCGTTCGGGCGAACATCGCCATGGCTCTCGGGATCAAAGGGGTGTTCATCGCCCTGGGCGCCCTGGGGGTGGCCACGATGTGGGAGGCCGTGTTCGCCGACGTGGGGGTGGCCGTGCTGGCCGTGCTGAACGCGAGCCGCATCCTCAGGGAGGGCCGCTGACGGGGGGACTCGTCCGGCGAGGGGTACCTACCCGTCCCTGGTGCATCCCCGCGTACGCCCGTGCGAAATTTGTGAACGCCTCCAGAGCTGGGCCTTTGCGCTTGTCCCGGTGGGTGACCTCGAAGAACGTGCGGACCACCCGGACGCCCTGTACGGCCAGCCGTTTCAGACGCCCCTCCGAGAGCTCCTCGCGCACGGTGAGCTCGGAGAAGTACGAGACCCCCAGGCCGGCCATCACCGAGCGCTTGATCGCCTCCACCGACCCGAGCTGAGCCTGGCGGCCCAAGGTGAGCCCCTGGGCCGCCAGGCGGGCCTCCAGGGCCCTTCGGGTCGCCGATCCCGGCTCCCGCACGAACACCTTGTGGGCCACCACGTCCCCGAGGCTCACCACCGGGGCCGAGGCCAGGGGGTGCCCCGGGGCGCACGCAAAGAAGATCTCGTCCTCCAGAAACGCCCGTCCCACGAGCTCCGGCACGTCCACGGGGGCTCCGACGTAGGCCACGTCGAACTCGTCCCGGAGCAGCCGCTCCTGGATGTGGGCCGAGTTCTCGATCTCCAGGGTCACCTCGATCCCCGGATGGGCGGCCGTGAACTCGGCGATCAGCGTGGGGAAGTAGTACGTGCCGATCGAGGTGCTGGCCCCCACCCGCACCCGGCCCCCGGTCCCTTCCCGGAGGGCCGCAAACCCCTCCCCGATCTCCCGAACGATCGCCTCCATCCGCTCGGCATGCTCCAGCAGGTCCTGACCCGCCTGGGTGAGAGTCACCTTCTTGCCGAGTTGCTCCAGCAACGGAACGCCGAGGATGTCGGTGAGCGTGCGGATCTGAGCCGACACGGCGGGCTGGGTGAGGCCCAGTTCCTCGCCGGCCCGGGTGAAGCTCCGGTGCCGGGCCACGGCCCGGAACACGCGGAGTTGATGGAGGGTGAGGCGCCGAAGGTCCATGAGCATAAACTATCTGGATTGAAACACAAAAAACAATGAATTTTATTTTGCTGCTCCCGAGGGCTACCCTGGGGCCATGGACCAAGCCGCCGTGGTTTTCGGGATCGGTCTGATGGGGGGAGCCGTGTCGGGGTTCCTGGGCATCGGGGGGGGCATCGTCACGGCGCCGCTCCTCCTGTACGTGCCCGGGGTCCTGGGGGCCCCGCCCCTGTCCATGCACCAGGTCAGCGGGCTCACGATCACCCAGGCCCTGTTTGCGGGGCTTTTGGGTGCGTTCTCCCACGCGCGCAGAGGCACGGTGGATCCGGGGCTGGCGGGGGTCATGGCGTCGGTGATATTCGTAGCATCCTTGGCCGGAGCAATGCTCTCGCGGTACGTTTCCGCCGACGGGTTGCTGGCCGTGTTCGGGGGGCTGGTTCTCGTCGCGGGAGGGCTGCTGTTCCGGCCGCCGCGGTCCGCCGCAGATCGGCCCTGGGAGTCCGGCGGTTTTTCCCGATGGGCGGCGGCGGGCGTCGCCTCGGTGGTGGGGGTCGTAGGCGGGCTCGTGGGGCAGGGGGGATCGTTCCTGCTCATCCCGGCCATGACGGGGCTGTTGGGGGTGCCGCTGCGGGTGGCCATGGGGAGCAACCTGGTGATCGTGTGCTTCTCGTCCCTTGCCGGGTTTCTCGGGAAGGCCGCCACCGGTCAGGTGGCGTTTCCCCTGGCCCTGGCCCTCGTCGCCGGGGTGGTGCCAGGGGTGCGGGTGGGCGCCCGGTGGCACCATCGCACGCCGACGCCGGTGCTGCGGCTGGTTCTCGGGTTGGTGCTCCTGGTCGCGTGTTCGAGGATCGCGTGGGACCTGTTCGTGGATCGAGCCGTGGGTTGAAGAGGAGAAGAGGCCATGAATCCCTTCCGGAAGAAAAAGACTCTGATGGGCGTGTCGCGCACCTGCGGGTGAGCGGCCAAGGTGGATCCGACGGTCCTGTCGGATGCGCTGAAGCACCTTCCCCGGTGCGATGACCCAAGCCTTTTGGTGGGGTTCGAGACCTCGGACGACGCCGCCGTGTACCGGGTGGCCCCGGACGTGGCCCTGGTGACCACCGTGGACTACATCACCCCGGTGGTGGACGACCCGGTGTGGTTCGGCCGGATCGCCGCGGCCAACTCCCTGTCGGACGTGTGGGCCATGGGCGGCCGGCCCGTGACCGCCTTGAACCTGGTGAACTTTCCGGCCGGCACCCTGGACCCGGGTATCCTGCGCGACATGCTCCGGGGCGGGGCCGAGAAGGTGGCCGAGGCCGGGGCCTGCCTGGCCGGGGGCCACACCGTGGACGACCCCGAGCCCAAGTACGGCCTGGCGGTCACCGGCGTGGTCCATCCGGAGCGGGTCCTCACGAACCGGGGCGCCCGGCCCGGCGACGCCTTGGTCCTGACCAAGCCCCTGGGCACGGGGGTGATCTTCAACGCCAACCGGGCGGGGAAGTACCCGCAGGATCTGCTGGAGGCCGAGGTCCTGCCCACGGTGGCGGCGTTGAACCGGACCCCCCTGGAGACGGTGCTCCGGTACGAGGTGCACGCCCTCACCGACATCACCGGGTTCGGGTTCGCCGGCCACACCCTGGAGATGGCCCGGGGCTCGGCGGTGCGGCTCGCCGTGTCGTTCCGGGCGCTCCCCCTGTACCCGGCCGCGGCCGAGATGTACGCTGCCGGCATCACCACGGGCTCCAACTCGGGCAATCGCCGGGTCTGCGGCGAGCGGCTGATCGTTCGAGCCTCGCTCCAGCCGGAGGAGGAAGAGCTCCTGGTGGACCCCCAGACCTCGGGAGGGCTCCTGATCGCCCTGCCGGAGGGGCAGGCCCGGGCCCTGGTGGACGACCTGCACGCGNNNNGTCGGCCGGGTGGAGGCCGGCGAGCCGGCCCTGGTGATCGAGGACTGACGCCGGGCTCCGAGCGAGGCAGGGCGGGCACGCCGCAAGATGAACCCCCGCGGCGCGGGCCAGAGCCCCAAGGATGCGGTCGAAGGAGGGTTTGTGGGGCCCTGGCAAGGGGACGATGCCCAACGCTTGATCGGACGCCACCGGGACTTTACGCCGACCCGGCCCCCGGGGCCTCGACAACCGCCCGGATCGGCCTCGGCCCCTGGATCACGGAATGGCCTGCCGGGTGCGGCGAGCGGCGTAGAGGTCCCAGGCCACGACCGCGAGCACTGCGAACAGGATGATCCCCGGAACATGGGTGGCCACGAAGCTCCGGAGGTGCAGTGCGACCAGCGTGGCCGCCCGGGACCACAGGCCGAACGGAGGTGAGGGGATCCGCACCACCTCCTCCCGCACCCCCCCGGGTCCCACCGTGACCTTGACGTAGTGGTAGAAGTCGTGGGCCGGATCGATGCCCACGAGGGGGGCTCCCGCCCCGCCCGTGATCGTGAAAGGGACGCCTTCCCACGCGCCCTGGTAGAGCCCGTGGATGTGGGAGGCGAAGATCCGGGTGACCCCCAGGTCCCGAAAGGCCCGGGCGTACCTCCGGGCCGCCGCCTCATCGGCCAGGCTGTGGTGGAACATCCACCTGCGCGCGGGCCCCGGAAGGACCGCCTTCAGCCAGTCCAGGTCGGTCCGGCTCCGGGGATCGAAAAGCGGCACGTGGAACAGCACGAATCGGTACCGGGCGTCCGCGGCCCGGGCGAGGGCCTTCCGGGCCCACTCCCACTGGGACGGCTCGAACCCCGCCTCGTCCGCGTCGTCCAGCACCACGAAGGCCGCGTCGCCGACCCGGAAAGCATAGTAGAAGGGACCGAACGCCTCGTAGTAAGGGGTCCGGCCGCCCTCGCGGATGTCGTGGTTCCCCACGGCCGTGAGGAGGGGCTTCTTCATCTCCGCGATCTGCTCCAGGAAGAAACGGTACTTCTCCCGCTCCCCGTCGAAGACCAGGTCGCCCAGGTCGAAGGCGAACAGGATGTCCGGGTCGGCGTCGATGCGCCGCAGGATCTCGGTGAACACGTCCTGGCTGTTGCGATTGTCTCCAAGCACGGCAAAGCTGAAGGTCGCTCCCGGCGCCACGGACGGGATCCGGGCGATCTGTCCGTGGTTGCGGTCGTTGGCCGGCAGGGGCTGCGCTGCGATCGCCGCGTAGTACACGACCGCGCCCACCGCACCGGCGAGCAACGTCGCCCGGAGCCACCGCCGTCGTCCCAGGTACGCCCCCAGCCCTCGGGTCACGCGCCCCCCCACGCGGCCCAGCCGGTC
>JAADGT010000270.1 GCA_013152215.1 Deltaproteobacteria bacterium | reverse complement strand
GACCCACCCCATCGTGAACACCGCCATCCTGGGGGCCTTCGCTCGGGCCACCGGGCTGGTGTCGGTGGACGCCGTGTGCGAGGCCATCCAGGAGGAGGTGCCGTCCCACCACGAGGCCAACATCGCCGCCGCCAGGGAGGCCTACGACTCGGTCGTGCTCCCGGAGGCGCCAGCGGAGGCTGCCCCATGAGCCCTGTGACGTTCCGGTCGGTCCGGGACCTTCCCCCCATGTCCCGCTCGGCCGACACCATGCTGTGGAACCGGACCGGGTCCTGGAGGTTCCTCCGGCCCAGGTACCAGGACAAGGTGGCCCCCTGCGCCGAGGGGTGCCCGGCCGCCGAGGACATCGCCCGGGTCCAGATCCTGCTGGGTCAAGGGGACTTCGAGGCGGCCTGGCTGCGGATCCGGGAGGAGAACCCCCTGCCGGGGGTGTGCGGCCGGGTGTGCTACCACCCCTGTGAGGAAGCCTGTAACCGGGGCGAGTACGACGATCCGGTCACGGTCAACTCCCTGGAACGGTTTCTGGCCGACCACGCCTGGAAGCTGGGCCTTACCCCTCCGCCCCCTGAGCCGGCGGCCGGCGGGGGTCGGGTGGCCGTGGTGGGGGCCGGGCCCGCAGGGCTGGCCGCGGCCCATTTCTTGCGGCGCCTGGGCCACGAGGTGGATCTGTTCGACGCCCGCGACGAGCCGGGGGGGCTGCTGCGGTACGGGATCCCCGAGTACCGGCTTCCCATGGACGCCCTGGCCTGGGAGGTGGGGCTCATCCTGAACGACGGCGTACGGTTCCACGGAAACCGCCGCCTGGGCGGGGACCTCACCTGGGACGAGCTGTCCGGGTACGACGCCGTGTTCCTGGCCGCGGGCACCTGGAAGCCGGCGCCCCTTGGGGCCGAGGGCGAGGAGCACGCCCGGGACGGCCTGGCCCTCCTCGAGGCGATCCGGCGGGGCGAGACCCCCGAGGTCTCCGGCAAGGTGGCCGTGATCGGCGGCGGCAACACGGCCATGGACGTGGCCCGATCGCTCCTGCGGCTCGGCGCCGAACCGGTGGTGTACTACCGCCGCCGGCTCCAGGACATGCCGGCCCTGCCCGAGGAGATCCACGAGGCCCGGGAGGAGGGCATCCCGTTCCAGACCCTGCTCGCCCCCAAGCGTATCGAGCCCCTGCCCCAAGGCGGGTTCCGGCTCGTGCTCACCACCATGGAGATCCTCGAGGAGGACGAAGGGGGCCGGCCGCGGGTGGTGCCCTCGGGCCACCCCGACGTGGAGGTGGAGGTGGACGCCGTGGTCACCGCCATCGGCGCCGGACCGTCCGAGGGGGTGCCGGCCGAGGTGGCCGGCGGAGGGGGCCTGGTCTCGGAGGGGCTTCACCTGAAGCGGATCGCGCCCGAGGGGGAGTGGGCGGACCGGCCCCCGGTGTTCGTGGGCGGCGACCTGGTGAACGACCGCAAGGCCGTGGTCACGGCCATCGCCTCGGGCAAGGAGGCGGCGCTCGTGATCGACGCCCGGCTGCGCGGCCGCGACGCGGCCTCGATCTGGCCCTCGATCCGGGTGGGCCGGAGGGGCGGGGTGTCGATGAACCGGTACCTGGGCGGCGACCGCGCGGCCCAACAGGACCACGTGGTTCGCTACGACGAGCTCAACACCATCTACTTCCGGTTCCAGGAGCGACGGGAGCGGCCCCGCATCACCCTGGAGGAGCGCCGCACCGGGTTCGACGAGGTGAAGATGCGCATCTCGGCCTCGCTGGCCCTCAAGGAGTCGGAGCGGTGCTTCCACTGCGGCCAGTGCGACCAGTGCGACAACTGCTACCTGTTCTGCCCCGATGTGTCGGTGCTGCGGGACCTGCGCGCCGGCACCCGGGAGATCAACTACGACTACTGCAAGGGCTGCGGCGTGTGCGTGGTGGAGTGCCCCCGCAACGCCATGGTCCTGGAGGAGGAGCCCCGATGAGGCGGGTGCTGGAGGGCAGCCACGCCGTCAGCCACGCGGTGGAACTGGCCCGGGTGAAGGTGATCAGCGCCTACCCCATCACCCCCCAGACCCACATCGTGGAGCGGCTGGCCGAGCTGGTGGCCGACGGGGTGCTGGACGCCCGGTTCATCCGGGTGGAGAGCGAGCACTCGGCCATGGCCGCCGTGATCGGGGCGGCCTCGGCCGGCGCCCGGTCGTTCACGGCCAGCTCGAGCCACGGTCTGGCCCTGATGCACGAGATGCTCCACTGGGCCGCCGGCGCCCGGCTGCCCATCGTGATGGCCGAGGTGAACCGGGCCATGGGACCGGGCTGGAACATCTGGGCCGACCAGACCGACAGCCTGTCCCAGCGGGACACGGGGTGGATGCAGCTGTACTGCGAGGACGTGCAGGAGGTGCTCGACACGATCCTGATCGCGTACAAGCTGGCCGAGAGGGTGAGCCTGCCGGCCATGGTGGTGCTGGACGCGTTCTTCCTCTCCCACACCTACGAGCCGGTGGAGGTGCCCGACCAGGACGAGGTGGACGCGTTCCTGCCGGCCTGGGAGCCCACCGAGATCCTCGACCCCTCGGACCCTCGGGCCTTTAACCAGCTGGCCAGCCCCGAGTACTACATGGAGTTCCGGTACAAGATCCAGCAGGCCATGGAAGAGGCCCTCCGGGCCCACGACGAGATCGACGCCGAGTTCGGCCAACGGTTCGGCCGCTCCTACGGCGCGGTGCGCCGGATCCCCTGCCGTGAGGGCGAGCGGGCCCCCCTGGCCCTGGTGACCACCGGCTCGGTCACCGGCACGGCCCGGGTGGCCCAGGCCACGCTGCGGGAGAAGGGCACCGACGTGGACGTGGTGAAGCTCAAGCTGTTCCGGCCGTTCCCCCACGAGGAGGTTCGCAGGGTGCTGGGCCCCTACGAGCGGGTGGTCGTGCTGGATCGAAACATCTCGTTCGGGTCCGGGGGCATCTTCGCCGGCGAGATCCGGGCGGCGCTGGCCGGCCTGGACCGGCGGCCCCGGGTGTATCCGTTCGTGGCGGGGCTCGGGGGCCGGGACATCACGCCCCAGACCATCGAGTCCATCGTGGCCCGGGCCCTGGGGGACGAGCCACCCGCCGACATCCTGTGGGAAGGGCTCAAGCTCTAGCGGAGATCACCATGCCCATCGAACTTCCCGTGCACGAGCGGATGTACTCGGGCCACCTGGCCTGCCCCGGGTGCGGGGCGGCCATCGCCATGCGGTTCCTCCTGAAGGGGCTGGGGGAGAAGGCCATCCTGTCGATCCCGGCGTGCTGCTGGTCCATCATCGGCGGCCCGTTCCCCTACACGGCGCTCCAGGTGCCGGTGCTCCACACCGCGTTCGAGACCGGGGGGGCCGTGGCCAGCGGCATCCGGGCCGCCCTGGACGCCCGGGGCGACACCGAGACCCAGGTGGTGACCTGGGCCGGCGACGGCGGCACCTTCGACATCGGGCTCCAGTCCCTGTCGGGGGCGGCCGAGCGCAACGAGAACATCCTGTACGTGTGCTACGACAACGAGGCGTACATGAACACCGGGGTCCAGAGCTCCGGGGCCACCCCCACCGGCGCCTGGACCACCACCACGCCCACGGGCTCGCCCAAGCCCACCCGCAAGAAGGACATCATGCAGATCATGGCGGCCCACCGGATCCCCTATGCCGCCACCGCCTCCATCGCCTACCCCGAGGACATGGTCCGCAAGGTCCAGAAGGCCGTGTCCTTGAAGGGTACGAAGTTCCTCCACGTGTACGCCCCGTGTCCCACCGGATGGAAGGTGCCCAGCGAGATCAGCGTGAAGCTCGCCCGCCTGGCGGTGCAGACCCGCATCTTCCCCCTGTACGAGGTGGAGGACGGGGTGCGCTACACCATCAACCTGGAGCCGGTGGGCTACCTGGTGGACGAGTACTATCGCACCCAGGGCCGGTTCAAGCACCTGACCCGGGAGGACCTGGACCGCATCCAGGCCCAGGTGGATGAGAACTGGGAGCGGCTGAAGGCCCTCGCCCGGATCGGGTAGCTCCGGGCCTTCGGCCCGCTGGGCTCAAAGGCTGGACGGCTGGAAGCGAAAGCCTTTTGGCCACAGATGGACACGGATCGACACGGATTTTCTGTTTGGAGCGTGGGGGATGGGGCGTGCGCTTGCCCACCTCCCTTTGATCTGTGCCCATCTGTGTGAATCTGTGGCTCGCGACCGTATAGACCGGCGACCGAACTCCCAGGGCTTGCCCTCGGCCCCTCCCCCCGCCTACCCTGTAGGAACCCGGCGCTCCAACCATGGACAACGCCCTTTTGCGCGCCGGGGCCGCAACCGTGAAACGAGGCTCTCCATGCGCATCGTCCGGTACGAAGACATGCGGGGAAACGTCCGGTACGGCCGGGAGGATCCGCCCGGCGTGGTGGAGGAGCTGGAGGGCGACCCCTTCAGCGGGCTCTCCCCCACGTTCCGTACCGCCGACGTGCTGCGGTTCCTGGCCCCGGTGGAGCCGGTGAACATCTTCTGCGTGGGCCTCAACTACCGGGCCCACGCCCAGGAGACCGGGCTGCCCATCCCCGAGGACCCGGTGCTGTTCATGAAGCCCACCACCGCGGTGGTGGGGCCGGACCAGCCGATCCGGATCCCGGCGTGCTGTGAGCACGGGCCCGAGGTGGACTACGAGGGGGAGCTCGCGGTGGTGATCGGCCGCAAGGCCCGGGACGTGCCCGAGGAGCGGGCCCTGGACTTCGTGCTGGGCTACACCGTGGCCAACGACGTGTCGGCCCGACGGTGGCAGAAGCACAACGGGGGCCAGTGGATCCGGGGCAAGTCCTTCGACACCTTCTGCCCCCTGGGGCCGGCCCTGGTCACCCGGGACGATATTCCCGACCCCCAGGCCCTGAGGATCCGCACGGCCCTGAACGGTGAGCTGGTGCAGGACGGGGGCACCGACGACATGATCTTTCCCGTGGCCCGGCTGGTGAGCTTCCTGAGCCGGGACACCACCCTGCTGCCCGGCACGGTGATCCTCACCGGCACCCCCCCGGGGGTCGGCTTCGCCCGGAATCCGCCGGTGTTCCTGAGGCCGGGGGACCTGGTCTCGGTGGAGATCGAGGGCATCGGCCGGCTGACCAACCGGGTCACCGGCCCCGACGGGGCCTAACCTGCGCATGGCTCTCCAACCGCCCCCATGCCCCCGAGACCGTGAGGTGACGCCAAAGAGGCAGGTGATACCTAGAACGCGTGGGAATCCGGGAGGTTTTCAAGCCTCCTAGCATCCCAGCCTCCTAGCTTTCCAGCCTTCTAGCCTTTGAGCCTTCCAGCGGCCGAAGGCCCAAGATCACAAGGAGACACCGACGTGAGCGAAGAGCGGACCAACGAAGGACCGGTGCAGGTAGAGGTCGACAAGGCCAACCTGTTCCGGGAGGAGATGTTCACCGACCTGCGGGCCGCCACGATCCGACGGCTCGTTCCGGTGCGGGCCGACGGGTCCGACGACCCGGACCGGCAGCCCCTGTACATGGGTGAGACCCAGATCCTGACCCCGGCCGGCCTGCTGCCCGTGCAGGCGCCGATCGACGCGGCCACCCTGGAGGAGGCCTGCGACAAGTTCCCCCAGGCCATCAACGAAGCGGTCCAGCGCCTGGTGCGGGAGGTGCGCGAGGCCCAGATGCGCGAGGCCTCCCGCATCGTGACCCCGGCCGAGGCCGGCATGGGGCTCGGCCCGGACCTCACGGCCGGGCTCAAGGGCGGCCCCATGCCCCGGCCGGGGGGTGGAAAGATCAAGTTGCCGTAAAAAGGCTGGGAGGCTGGAACGCGGCGTAACAGGCGCCCTCAGCGGGTTGATGAGAGCCGCTTGCCCTGGGGGCCAG
>JAADGT010000222.1 GCA_013152215.1 Deltaproteobacteria bacterium | reverse complement strand
GAACTGATAGAGCCCTGCCATCAGGATCAGGGCCACGGCCATCGTGACCAGGAGCTCCACCAGGGTGAAACCCTTCCGGTCCCCCATGACGTTCCTCCTCAAGCAAGCGTCCTTAGTCGTCCCAGAAGGACCCTGATCGGGCTGGGATCGTCTTATCCGGTCGAGAGGGACCACGCAGACCCGGGGTAGCGTCCGGAATCGCTGTTGTCCGCGGAGGGCGGACTCCGTTTGGCCTCAGCCTGCCGTCGCCCCGGTGGGGTGGATCGG
The DNA here is from genome assembly GCA_013152215.1 of Deltaproteobacteria bacterium. Classification (GTDB taxonomy): domain Bacteria; phylum Desulfobacterota; class Deferrisomatia; order Deferrisomatales; family Deferrisomataceae; genus Deferrisoma. The sequence goes on along the minus strand of JAADGT010000222.1, from coordinate 6,398 downwards.
GGCGGTCATCTCGAGTCCCACTTCGTTCCCTAATCTCCCCACGTGTTATGGACAACTGATCTCGAAATCGTCGAATTTTGCTTTTGCCAGACCCCTATCCTTGTGTGCCGTGACAGCCAGGCCTACGTAAATGTTCCCGCTCATGGTCACCGTGGTCGTGGCGTACGCGGACCCGAAATTTGTTGGATCTTCGGATAGATAAGCGGTGTAGGTGTTTCCGCTCTTTACCAGTTTCAGGTAGTACGGGAACGAAAGGCCGGGAGCAACGCCTGTGGAATCGGCATTGCCGCCCGTGGACGAACGCCACTGCAATCGGTGCCACTTGTTCACGGGGGTGGCCACCACCTGTACGAACTTCGCGTCGTCGTCCAGACTGTCCCGCACCATGATGGCGGCCTTGGTCCAGTCGCTTTCCTTCTCTACGGAATCCACCTTCACGAGGACCTCGAAGTCGTCGCTGGCGGAGAAGCCGGTCCGATACACGTAGTGGAATTCGTCCTTCTTGCCCCAGATGTCCTTGCCTCCTCCTTTCACTTCGAGGACGCCGTCTTCTTCTGACACGCTGCCGGACTTCTTGGGCCCTCCGATGTCCTTGGATTTCCAGCCAGAATCGAGGGACTCGTCGTCGAAGTCGTCCGTGAAGCTTAGGGAGCACCCGGCGCTCCCCGTGTATGTACCCGTGCACCCGTAGGCATCGGAGACCTGGATCTCCACCGTGCCACTCTTGTCCGGTGTGTACGTGGCCGTGGAGTCCGAGCCCGAGAACGTCCCGGATCCGTGTGCCAGGGTCCATGAGTACGGAGCCGATCCGTCGCTCGTGGAGAACGTGTACGTTGTGCCGAGCTTCAGCGGCTCGTCCGCCGGGGTGTGGCTGAGGCTCAGGGTGGGGCAGGAAGCCGTGTAGGTCACGCTGTCAGGGCAGGCATTGGCGTCGGTCACCTGGATGGACAGGCTCCCCTCGGCTTTGGGCACGAGCGAGGCCGTGGTGGAAGAATCCTTCGTCAGGCTGGCCGAGCCCGACACCAGGCTCCATGCGTAGTCGGCACTCCCGCCCGAGGCCGTAAGGGTATAAGTGGAGCCCACGGTAAGCGGCGAGTCTGGCGGGTTGTGGGCCACAGAGAGGGCGGGGCACCCCTGGACCGTCACCGAGGTCGCGGCCGTGCATCCCACGGCGTCCTGCGCGGTGATCGTGACGCCTCCCGTGCCCGCAGGAGTGAACGTGGCTGAGGTGTCCCCCGTCGAGGTGATGCTGCCAGCCGGCGAGACGGCGAACGTCGCCGGCGTGGAGGTCACGTTCGAAACCGAAACGTCGAGCGTCTGCGTATCGAAGATGGTTGCGGGGTGGGCGTCGAAAGCCATGTCGCAGGTGCTGAGCACCTGGTTGCCTTTGCAGTCCTCGGTGTCCTTGGCGGTCACCGTGTAGGTGCCCAGGGTGCTTCCGGCCCGGTACAGGAGGGTGTCCCCCGAAAAGTTGGAGGACGTGGTCGGGCTCGTCTCGGTGCCGCTCTCCCACGTGACACCTCCGTCGAAGCTGAACTGCCCGTCGGGATCGTCGGTGTACCAGTGGAGCTCCCCGTCCCCTCCGGTGGCCGTGAGGCACACGACGTTGCCGGCGTCCACCGTGGTGGTGGCGTTGCTGGTACAGGAGGCCCCGTCATACTCCGTGGCGCTCACCTTCACGAAGCACGGGTCCACGGTCACCACCGCCACGGCCGCCGTGCATCCGGCCGCATCCGTCACCTCGATTCGGTCGATGCCGCCGGTGGTGCCCGCGGTATAGGTCACTGTGTCGCCGGTGGCGGACGCGCCGCCGTTGAGAGTCCCGCCGGATTGGTTCTGCTGGAACGTCCAGGTGAACGGTCCGCCCCCTGGGCTCGAGGCGGTGAACACCTGGCTCTGGGTCACGGGCACCGTGACCGAGGAAGGGCTCACCGTGGTGGCGCACGAGCCGATCACCGTGACCGTGGCCTGGGCCGGAAGGCACACCCCTGCCGCGTCGCTCACGGTGATCGTGTCGGTTCCCAAGGCTGACCCCGGCGTGTACGTGGCCGAGGTGCCGCTGCCCGAGATGGTTCCACCCGAGGTTCCCGACACGGACCATGTGTACGTGGGGGTCCCGCCGCTGGCGGACGCGGTGAACGAGACCGAGCCGCTGCCCTGGGCCACGGTCCGTGCCGCCGGCGACACGGTGATGAGGCAGCTCACCGGCGTGCCCCCGGTATCGCAGTAGCAGCCGAACCAGTCGCTGGCAGACTCTTTGACGCAGTCTTCGTACTTGAAGTCCATGTACAGGCAGTTGTGGATGATGTTGGAGATCTCCGCCCCCACGAGAAACGCCTTCCCCTCTCGCAGGCCGTTGTGGTAGTGCACCTCGCCCTCGGAGTACACGATGCCGCTGGTGAGGGTGTGGTCGGAGCGGTCCTTGACCTCCACCTTCTGGATCCCCACCAGTGCGGGCAGCGCATAAGGGACCGGCTCCGCCCCGCCTCGGTCGCTGAACCACCACTCCAGATCGGCGAACGGATCCGACGCGGAGCCCTTCCCCTCGTACACGGTTCCGGTCCATCCGGCTTGCCAGTTCACCGGTCGCTCACCGCACCCGTACACCGCCATGCCCCCGATGGTGCTGCTTCCTTTGATGCTCAGCTTCCTCGGTGTTACGAGGGAGCCGTTCACAATCAGTTGGGCGCCCCCGAGGTCGATCCGGGTGGTGTCGAGGTCGCCTTCCACGAAGAACACCGTTCCCTCACAGGGGTCTCCGATGATGTACACGCTGGAGGTGGAGGTGTACGAGTCGCCGCAGGCCCCCTGGAACGTCTTGCCGGCGGTGCTGAGGATGAACTGCTGGAACGCGGTGGAGTCGGCGAAGTAGGTGTCCGAGTCCACGCCGTCCGTGACCCCTTGCCGGGCCGCCCACTGGTGATAGTCGCTGGTGGTGTCCTTGGCCAGGGTGCGGGCCAGGTCGAGGTCGAAGGTGGGCAGGTCCTTTGCCACCAGCACCTCTCCGTTTGGTGGGTCCTGGGCGTAGGTGGGGTCGGCGTTGGGATCGAACTTGGGAGGAGAAGACGAGTAGTTGGTGTACACGTTCCCCTGGATCGCGTTGGGATGGGTGATGGGATGGACCACCACCGAGCTGCCGGGGGGGGGCTGGGCCACGTCCGGGGCCGCCAGGGAGGTGTACGTCCCGTAGCTGGGAACCTTCTCCCAGGTGTCGTCACCGATCACCTCGGGCACGAACCGGCTCCCATCCCAACGGAAACCGTCCCGTAAGTAGATGTCGCCCTGGATCGTACCGGTGTGAGTGCCGAAGTTCTGGGTGTTTTGTCCCTGCCCGTCCGGGCCGTAAGCGTCGTAGGAGGGCGCGTACACGTCCCCCAGGATCTGCCCCCCGTTGGAGATGTGGCCCAGGGCCACGATGGTGTAGTCGTCGCCCGTGCCGTACACCCGGTCGGGCCCCCGCGCGTCGGCCAGCATGTCGGACGACAGCTCGAACTCGCCATTGGTCCAGATGTTGCCGCCGATGGTGAGATTCGACGCCACCCCGTGCCGGTCCAAGTGAATGTAGTTCTGGGCGAAGTACGAGTAGCTGAACGCGGAGCACGCGAAGTTGCCCGTCGACGCGGTGAGCCGGCACGCGGTGTCCGACGGATCGTCGTCGTCCGTGTACTCGATGTAGATGGGGAAACCTTCCCGCACGAACAGATACCCATTGCCCGACGTGTCGCCCACCCCCGGGAAGCCGCAGTAGATCACCGGTAGGGGGTTCGTGTTGTTTCGAAAGATCCCTGTGTCCACCCCCGTTTCGGTCAGAATCACCGTCTCCACGTCCGGGGTGGGGGGCGAGTACCCCTGGGGGCTGGTCACCGTGACCTCGATGGTGTCCTTGATCGAGCTGTTCTCGTTCTCGTCGCAGTCGAACACCTCGATGTAGATCTTCTCCCCCGATCTGAACACCGGCGGATCCGGGTAGTTCTGGGTCATGGTGTTGGTGGACGTCAGCCCCAGCTCGGTGAAGGACTTGTTGGATACGTGGATGCTGTCGCACCGGGAGTCCACCGACACGAGGTTCACGGCCTCACACATGTAGGATCCGCTCACCCCCGCGTTGTAGTCGGCCTTGGACGGCACGTAGGCGCGGATCGTCAGGGTGCTGCCGGTGGTGGCGGTCCCCTTGTACAGGGTGGCCGTGGCCGCCCCACCGGAAAAAGTGGTCGTCGTGGTCGTGACCGGTCCTGCCCACCCCAACGCCCACGAGGCGTTGCCGGTACCGTTGGTAACCACCTCCAGCTCCACCGGCGTACCGTCCGGGGCGCTGCAGCTGCCCACGCTGATCGAGGTCGTCGTTGCCGACGCCTGACAGGTGCCGGAGTCCAGGCTGGTGGGGGAGGCCGTGATCTCGCAGTCGGTGCAGCCCCCCAGGGTGAGGGACTGGGAGTCCGAATCAAGGGTGCCGGAGGGCCCTTCCAGCGACAACGCCACGGTTGGTGCGTAAGACCGGGTCGAAGGCGGCGGCAGGGTGCAAGAAGGCGGCGCATACGACAGCTGGTAGGTGCCCCCGCTGCTGTGGGTGAACTGGATCGACTCGGCCGCGCTGGCCTTCGGGACATCGGGGCTCGAATACAAGGTTCCCTGGTCCCCGCTGCCGGTGGGGCCGGAGGCGTCCCGCGTCAGGGTCGCCTCGATCCGGTACCCCGGTTTTCGGTCCAGGCTCGGCACGGGGTTATCCGCGCAGTCCAGCACCTGGAACGTGCTGGTGGTGTCCGCGCTGGGACAGTCGTTGTGCGAAGTGGTCGCTAGGTCGGTGGTCCAGCCTGTCAGGCTCGCAGGCGGCCAGGGGATAAGAGAGACTCCCGGGCTGAACGGGAGCCCGGTCAGGCTGGTGAGCCAGGTCGGCGACGAAGCTGCCTCCACGTTCACCGTGGCCGGCGCGGTTGTCCCGGGGGTAACGGTGAACACCTCGCCCGTCTGCTGGAACTCCCCCGTGCCGCTCACCGACCCTTCCACGGTACCGAAAGGGCTGCCCGCCCCGTCGATCGCCCGGAACACGAGGCCCGGTTGGGGGTCCACCTCGTTGCCGCACTGATCGAACGCCTTGGCCGTGAAGGTGAACGTCTTCGGATCCTCGCAGGTGTACACCTCGTTCGTCGAAGGGCCGTCCACCGTTACCGTTTCAGACGGACCGGGGAGGAACTCGATCGGCACGGCGTTGATCAGGGTGAACTGGGCCGGCCCGCTGGGCCGGCAGTCCACCACGGCCTGGGCCGAGACATTGATCACCCGGCTGGCGCCCACGTAGTTCACCGTGGTCGAGGCCTCGCCCGAGGCGTTGGTCGTGGCCGTGGAGGCGGAGAGGGTGGCCCCGGACCCCGAACTCACGGAAAAGGTCACGTCCAGCCCGGAGACGGGATCCCCGTACTGGTCCATGACCGTGGCCTTCACGGTGGACGAGGCGGGGCACGAGGGCTGGGCCGGGTTGGCCACCAGCTCGACGGCCGCAGGTGTTGGCCGAGAGGTTGCGGGGGGAGACCCGGGTGGTGAAGGTGCGGCGGCGGTACCCGTCGGTGACCGTGACATCGGTGGAGCTGGGGTCGCCCGAGGCGTCGTAGGTGCCCACCGTGCCGGCCGGGTACACGAACGAGGCCGAGTAGCGGGGGTCCTCGTTCCGGGTCCTCAGGGTGAGCTCGATCTCGATCGTGCGCACCTGGGCCCGCTCGGTCTCGTCGAGCACGTAGGGCGGGTCCACGGCCGCCCCGGTCGTGGGGTCGCGGGGGAGGGGGTTGCCGTTGTGGTCGTAGTAGCGAAGCACCAGGTTCTCGACCCGACCGGCCACGGCCTCGAACGTCGGCGTGCCGGTGTCGTCGGGCGTCACCCGGTACAGCGTGTACGGGGGCCCGGAAAGGGCGAGAGGGATCGCCAGGTCGAACGCTTCCGAGGCCTCCACCTCCCCGTCGCCGTCCGCATCGAAGTACACTCGGACGGTACGGCTGGCCTTGGCCACCGTGGGGTCGTCGCCCACCCGTTCCGTGGCCGAGCCCGAGGGCTTGGACACCGCGTAGGTCACGATCTCGGGGGCGGTGATCACCCCCTTGTCCGAGGTGCGATACGGGTCGTCGTACTGGAGGGTCAGGTAATGGTCCGAAGCGGCCAGGATGACCTGGCCCCGCAACGACACCGTGGTCCCCAAGGAGGGGGCGAAGGCGCCGGTCTGCTGGATGGCCTTGACCATGAGGTCCTCGGCCATCCGGGCCTCCTGCTGCAGCCGGAGCACCTCGTCCTGGGTGGAGTAGCTGCGCTGCTGGCTGACGAAGAACTGATAGAGCCCTGCCATCAGGATCAGGGCCACGGCCATCGTGACCAGGAGCTCCACCAGGGTGAAACCCTTCCGGTCCCCCATGACG
>JAADGT010000320.1 GCA_013152215.1 Deltaproteobacteria bacterium | reverse complement strand
CGGGCGGGCGGGCTCGGGACGGGGGGGCTCGACGCGGCCGATGGCGCCGGACGGCGCGGCCTTCCGCGCCAGACCGTCCAGGTCGGCCGCGGCCGTCACCTCGAGGATCGGACGGCCCAGCAGGCCGAACACCCCCTTGCCCGGCTTGACCTGCCTCGTCGAGAGGATCACGGCGTCCGGCCCGAGCTCCTCCTTGATTTTCCGGAGGGCCTCGGCCATGTCCACGGCCTGGAACTTCCTAACCTTCAAGGCTCACCATCCGGATCGTTCGGATCGGGCCTTCCACCTCGTTGTGGCTCAGCACCACCAGGCTCGGCAGCACCCTCTCGGTGAGCTTTCGCAGCGGCAACCTCAAGGCCGGCGAGGTCAGCACCACCGGCACCAGGTTCTCGAGGGTGGCGGCCTCGGCCGCCCGGCCCAGCGCCGTGAGCACCTGCTGGGCCACCGACGGCTCCAGGGACAGGAACGACCCGTGCTCGGTTCTCTGCACCGCGGCGAGCAGGGTCTCCTCAAGGCGGTGGTCCAGGGCGATGACCGGGAGCTTTCCTTCGGCGTCCTGGTACTGCTTGGTGATGGCCCGCCGCAAGGCGGCACGGACGTACTCGGTGAGGGGCTCCGGGTTCTTCGTGACGGGCGCGTAGTCGGCCAGGGTCTCGAGGATGGTGCGCAGGTCGCGGATGCTCACCCGCTCCCGCAGGAGGTTCTGGAGCACCTTCTGCACCACCCCCAGCGGCAGCAGCCCGGGCACCAGCTCCTCCACCAGGGCCGGGGCCTGCTCCTTGACCACGTTCAGGAGGTTCTGGGTCTCTTGGCGCCCCAGCAGCTCGTGGGCGTTCTGCTTGATGATCTCGGTCAGATGGGTGGCGATGACGGTGGAGTGGTCCACCACCGTGTATCCCTTGATCTGGGCCTCCTCCCGGAGCTCCTCCCGGATCCACAGGGCGTCGAGCCCGAAGGCGGGCTCCTTGGTGGGGATGCCCTCGAGCCCCTCCTCCCCCAGCCCCGGGTTCATGGCCAGGAGGTACCCCTCCTTCAGCTCGGCCCGGGCCACTTCGATCCCCTTGATCAGGATCATGTACTCCCCCGGCCGTAGCTGGAGGTTGTCGCGGATGCGGATCGGAGGCACCACGATGCCCGCCTCCAGGGCGATCTGTCGCCGGATCGAGCGGATCCGCTCCAGCAGGTCCCCTCCCTGGGCCGCGTCCACGAGGTGGAGCAGGCCGTACCCCACCTCCAGCTCCAGCACGTCCACCTGGAGCAGGGGGGTCACGTCCTCCGGGCCGGGCGGGGCGGCCGGAACCTTCTCCGCCTCCTGACGCGCCACCTCCTCCTTCCGACGGGCCTCGGCCTCACGCACCCTCTTCAGGCTGTAGGCCGTGCCCCCCAGCACGGCAGCCAGCACCGCGAACGGGAAGAACGGCAGCCCCGGCACCACCCCCAGCAGCAGCAGCACCCCCCACGCCACCCCCAGGGCCTCGGGTACCTGCCCCAGTTGACGGGGGAGGACATCGCCCAGGTTCGACTGGCTCCCGGCCCGGGTCACCAGGATGCCCGCGGCCGTGGAGATGATCAGGGCCGGCATCTGGCTCACCAGCCCGTCTCCCACGGTCATGGTGGTGTAGGTGCGCACCGCCCGGTCCAGGGGGATGCCCAGCTGGAGCACCCCGATCACCAACCCCCCCAGGATGTTGATGCCGGTGATCACCAGGCCCGCGATGGCGTCGCCCCGTACGAACTTGCTCGCGCCGTCCATGGCGCCGTAGAAGTCCGCCTCCCGGGCGATCTCCTCCCGACGGTTCCGGGCCTCGGTCTCGTCGATCAGGCCCGCGTTCAGATCGGCGTCGATCGCCATCTGCTTGCCCGGCATCGAATCCAAGGTGAACCGGGCGCTCACCTCCGCGATCCGGGTCGCGCCCTTCGTGATCACCACGAAGTTGATCACCACCAGGATCAGGAAGATAACGATCCCCACCACGAAGTTGCCGCCCACCACGAACGACCCGAACGCCGCGATGATCCTCCCGGCGCCCTCGATCCCCTGGTCCCCCTGGGTCAGGATCAGCCGGGTGGATGAGATGTTCAGCGCGAGCCGGAACAACGTGGTGATCAGGAGCACGCTGGGGAACAGCGAGAAGTCCAGCGGCCGTTCCGTGTACATGGCGAGGAGGAAGATCAGGACCGAGAAACTGATGTTGAGGGCCAGCAGGAGGTCCAGGACGGCCCTCGGCAAGGGGAGGATCATGAGGAAGACGATACTCATGACCCCGCCCGCCACCAGCACGCCGCTGTGGCGGTTCAGCAAGCCGGGTACCGACAGGGTGGCTCCTCGGTCCATGGGTCGCGGGGTGCGCCTCCGAAGGCGGGGGGAGGGATCCGCTCACAGCGGCCCGAATGTACCACACACGTTGGGCGGATGGCAGACCCCGGCGGGGCTCCCGACCGGTCTACGACTCCCGGCCGGGGAGGAAGCTCACCTCCACCCAGAACGTCTCCCCGTCCACCTCGAACGGCACCACCAGGCACGGCCCTTGCCCCTTGTGCTCGATGGTGTGGTTCTTTCCCACCACGATCGTGGGGATGGCGATGCGGAACTGGTAACCTTCCTTCGTCAGCACGGCCTTGGCCCCGCCGGCGATCATGTTGGCGATCTCGCCCACGGCGTCCCGCACGTCGTCGTTCAGGCCCCGGGCCTCCTCTCCGACCATCGCCTCGTAGACCTTGAGGGCCAGGCTCTCCGGGAAGGTCACGGCCACCGACCCCACGGCCTCGCCGGCCAACCCGATCACTCCGCTGATGTCGCCGGCCGCCACGTGGTCCGTCTTCACGAACGGCTTTCCCCGCTCGGGCTTCATCCCGGCCATGACCTCCAGGGCCTGCACCGTGGCCGCGATGAACGGATTGATGTACTCCACATTGTACATGGGAGATCCTCGAGATCAGGCCGCCAGCACCCGTTCGATCTTCTCTTTCAACGTGTCGGGGGTGAACGGCTTCACGATGTAGTCCGTGACCCCCGCCTTGATCGCCTCCAGGATCTCCTTCTTGGCGGCCTCGGTGGTCACCATGATGATGGGGATCTCCTTGTACTGGGGATTGGATCGAAGGGCCTTGACGAAGGTCAAACCGTCCATCTCCGGCATGTTCCAGTCAGTCAGCACCAGCCCCACACCCGCCATCTTCGCCAGGCCGTCCACACCGTGCTCCGCCTCGACCACGTCCGTGTAACCGAGGCGGTTCAAGGTGTTCTTGATGATGCGCCGCATGGTCGAGGAATCGTCAACCGTGAGGATCTTCACCGTCCAAACCTCCTATTCGGAAACGGGGTGTGTGCGGGTTGATCCTACTGATCGGCGCCCCGGACCGAAACTTTAGGTCCCCGTGCCCCCGCCCCCGGTTTGTGCCCAAGGGCCGGTTCCGGTACATTCTCCGGCCTTCGCCACCGCCCGCCCCCACGCTATCCGTCCCGACCCTGGAGGGGATCGCGCCCATGGACAAGCCCTACCCCCTGAACGTCCGGTTCCTCCGACGCGTGCTCATCGCGGCCGACGATCTGGCCCATTTCGCCGTGGCCCTGGTGCTGCTGGTCTGCGCCGGGGTCGTGCTCGTCCGGGCCGTCCTGCACCTGGGGGACCCGAGCCTGGCCTCCGTGCTCGAGGTCCTCAACGACCTGCTCCTCGCCCTCATCATCATGGAACTGCTGTGGCCGGTGGTGCGGTTCCTGAAACGGGAGCCGTTCAGCCTGAACCCGTTCCTGTACGTGGGAATCATCTCGAGCACGCGGCGCATCCTCTTGATCGAGGCCGAAACCTCGCTGGTCTCCCGGGCCCACGAGGGGGCATGGAGCTCCCTCTGGCCCCCGCTGGTGGAGATCGGCGCCAACGTTGCGGTGATCCTCGTGCTGGCCGTGGCCCTACGCGTCGTCTCGAGTCCACGGCCCTCCTCCCCCGGCCCGGCATGACCCCCTTGGACGGGGTCGACCAGGGGGTTTCCCCCACCCCCGGCCGGCACGGTATACTCGCCGGGCCCGAATCAGCCCCGGAGGAGGCCATGCGGCTCTCCATCGTGCTGCCCGTCTACAACGAGGAGGAGAACCTCCCCTTGCTGGCCGCGGAGCTCCAGGAGGTGGTCGCTGGCCTGGTCCCCGCCTGGCAGGTGGAGTGCGTGTTCGTGGACGACGGATCCACCGATCGCAGCCGCGAGCGGATGCTCGAGATCCGGGAGCGCTACCCCTCCCTGGGCGTGCGCGTGGTGGCCCTGGACCGAAACTGGGGCCTCACGGCCGCCATGGACGCCGGGTTCCGGGCCGCCCGGGGCGAGGTGGTGGTCACCCTCGACACCGACCTGCAGAACGATCCCCGTGACATCCCCCGCCTGCTGGAGCACCTGGACCGGGCCGACGTGGTGGTGGGGGTGCGCGCCCGGCGCAGGGACCCGTTCGTGAAGAGGGTGAGCTCGCGCATCGCCAACGCCATTCGCAACCGGGTGACCCACGACGACATCGTGGACACGGGCTGCTCCCTCAAGGTGTACCGCAGGGAGTACCTGACCCGGTTGAAGCTGTTCAATGGGCTCCACCGGTTCCTGCCCACCCTGCTCAAGATGGAGGGAGCCCGGGTGATGCAGGTGCCCGTGAACCACCGGCCTCGAAGGTACGGCGCGGCCAAGTACCACCTTTGGAACCGGCTCGTGGGCCCGCTGATGGACCTGTTCGCGGTACGTTGGATGCAAAAGCGCCACCTTGGTTACCGGTGGGAGGAGATCCGGTGACCTGGGACCCATGGCTCGTGGTCGGGTTCGGGGCCCAGGCCCTGTTCTCGGGCCGGATGCTGGTGCAGTGGATCGTCACCGAGCGCAGGCGCCGCAGCACCGTGCCAAAGGCGTTCTGGTATCTGTCGCTGGGAGGGAGCGCGCTCCTGCTCGCCTACGCGATCCACCGCCGCGATCCCGTGTTCATCCTGGGCCAGGCGTTCGGGTCGGTGGTGTACGTGCGAAACCTCATGCTGTGGAAGGACGAACCGCCGGATGCCCAGAACGCGTGACCTCGGTGCGTTCATCCTGGCCGCGGTCGCCCTGGGGGCGGGCCTGGGCTCCTACGGGCTGGTCGAGCCGTCCGACGCCCGGTACGCCGAGATCGCTCGGGAGATGTGGGCGTCGGGGGACTGGCTGTTCCCCCGGCTCCTCGGGATCCATCACTTCCACAAGCCCCCCCTCGTCTACTGGATCACCTCCCTGGGATACGCCGCCCTGGGTCCCACCGAGTGGGGCGCGCGCGTCGGGCAGGGAGCTCTCGCGGCGGTCCTGGTCCTGGTGCTGTGGCGGTTCGCCCGGCGGCACCTGGGCGAGGCGGCTGCGCCCTGGGCCGTCGCGCTGGCAGCCACCACCCCGGCGGTGGTGGGGGCCGAGCGTATGCTCACCACCGACCTGCTGCTGTGCCTATGCCAGACCCTGGCGATCACCAGCGCCTACGACGTCTGGAGCGGAAAGGGACGGACGCCGGCCCGGGTCGTCCTGTACGTCTCCCTGGGCCTGGCGTTTCTCACCAAGGGCCCCGTGGGCTGGATCGTCCCCCTGCTCGTGCTTGGCCCGTTCCTGGCGTTCCACCGGGGACAGGGGGGCCGGAGCCGGCCCTGGGGAGCCTCCTGGGGCGTCCCGTTGGCCCTGGCCGTGGCCCTGCCCTGGTTCGCCTACGTGGTGGCCGCGACGCCGGGGCTGCTCGACTACTTCCTGGGCGGCCAGATCGCGAGCCGGCTCCGAACCGGCGGGATGGGGCACCCCCATCCCTGGCACTACTACCTTCTCGTCTTCCCCACCCTGGGCCTCCCGTGGATCCTGCTGGCGCCGGCCGGCCGC
>JAADGT010000034.1 GCA_013152215.1 Deltaproteobacteria bacterium | reverse complement strand
CGGGAGCCCCACCTGCACTTCCCTCACCGCTTCATGCCCCCGGGTGTGGGCCCCCGCAGCGCGGCGAAACGCCGGCGATTTCGCGACACTCCCGACGCGAAAGCGCTCCGTGGCGCATTCCCGCCGGTGTTCGAGCGCCTTCGGGTGGAGATCCGCAGCCGACATTACTCCGTGCGCACCGAGCAGACCTACGAGATGTGGGTCGAGCGGTTCCTCGCTTACCACGGTGGCCGGGGTCCGGGTGACCTGGGCGCCCCCGAGGTCAAGGCCTACCTCGACTACCTCGCCGATGTGCGTCGGGTATCCGCCAGCACCCAGAACCAGGCGCTGTGCGCCCTCGTGTTCCTGTACGAGAAGGTGCTTGGTCGGGAGCTCGGGGAACTCGGCGATTTCTCTCGGGCCAAGCGGCCGAGGCGGCTGCCCGTGGTGCTCACGCGCGACGAGGTGGAGGCCCTGCTCGCACGGATGGAGGGGGCCCACGCCCTCGTTGCCGGGCTCCTCTACGGATCGGGCCTCCGGCTGATGGAGGCGCTCCGGCTCCGGGTGAAGGATGTGGACTTCTCGGCAGGACAGATCGTGGTCCGCGACGGCAAAGGCGGCAAGGACCGGATCACGGTGCTGCCGAAACGCTACCGTGAATCGCTGGGGAAACACCTGACGAGGGTGCGCGGGCTGTTCGAGACCGACCGGCAAAACGGGGTACCCGGAGTGTATATCTGGCCCTCCCTTTCCCGCAAGTACCCGGCGGCAGGCATCCGGTGGGAGTGGCAGTGGGTGTTCCCCTCGGCCAAGCTCTCGGCCGACCCACGATCCGGAATCGTCCGGCGCCACCACCTGCACGAGTCCGGAGTCCAGAAGGCGGTGCGGCGGGCTGCTGTGGAGGCCGGCATCCCGAAGCCGGTGACACCCCACACGCTGCGACACAGCTTCGCCACCCACTTGCTCGAGGCGGGCTCCGACATCCGCACGGTTCAGGAGTTGCTCGGCCACGCGGATGTGTCGACGACCATGATCTACACCCACGTTCTGAACCGCCCCGGGCTGGCCGTCCGGAGCCCTGCCGACTTCGGAGAGTCTGCGGCCCAACGAGAACCGTTCCACTCCACCCCTTGACGCAACACGGCCGCAAGCGCCTCGACGGGCGTTGCGGCCGTGGGTGATTATTAGGGTCTGGTGTCGGGACATCGCCTCCCCCGGGTCGATTTCCCTTCTATGCAGCTTTCCTAATCTATACGTGGAGGACCTCGCCGGTGTCAACTGCCGTTTGGGGCAATCGGAAGCGGTGTCACCGTCGGAGAGGCCGCATCCCAGGAAATGACATGGGACTTCCCCTGCCTGGCATCCGGGGTCAGAATCTCTTCCCGATACATACCGGCGGATGGCGGAGGTGCCCTATGCGCACGACCTCGGTGCGGTTGGCGGACGATGTGGTGGCGCGGCTGGATCGGCTGGGGGAAAAGCTCTCCCGCCCCCGCTCTTGGTTGATCGCGCGCGCCGTGGAACGCTACCTCGAATACGAGGAGTGGTTCGTCGAGGCAGTGAACGAAGGTGTTCGTTCGGCCGACGCGGGACGCGTTGCCGAGCACGAGAAAGTCAAGGACTGGGTAGAAAGCTGGGGCACCGATGAGGAGGGGGAGCGCCCGCCTTGCGGCGAGTGACGTGGACGGATTGCGCCTTGGCGGACCTGGAAGACCCCCGGGAGTACGTCGAACGGGACAACCCCGGGGCCGGAGGCACGGGGGGCGATGGGATTGGGGCACAAACAACACCGCCCCGGCGGGGTGCGCCGGAGCGGTGGTTCGTTTGGGGGGTGTGACGCTCAGGGGAGCAGGTCGGCCATGGTCTTGCCGATGTCGGCCGGGCTCTTGACCACGTGGACGCCGCAGGCCTCCAGGGCGGCCATCTTCTCGGCGGCTGTACCCTTGCCGCCCGCGATGATGGCGCCCGCGTGGCCCATGCGCTTGCCCTTGGGCGCGGTCTGGCCCGCGATGAACGAGACCACGGGGACCTTGATGTTCTCCTTGATGTACTCGGCGGCCTCCTCCTCGGCCGTGCCGCCGATCTCGCCGATCATCACGATGCCCTGGGTGTCGGGGTCGTCCTTGAACAGGGACAGGGCGTCGATGAAGGTGGTGCCGATGATCGGGTCGCCGCCGATGCCGATGCAGGTGCTCTGGCCGATGCCCAGCTTGGTGAGCTGATCCACGGCCTCGTAGGTCAGGGTGCCGGACCGGGAGATCACGCCCACCGGGCCCTTCTTGTGGATGTGGCCCGGCATGATGCCGATCTTGCACTCCTCGGGGGTGATCACGCCCGGGCAGTTGGGCCCCACCAGCCGGGTGTTGGTGCCGGCCAGGGCCCGTTTGACCTTGACCATGTCGAGGGTGGGGATGCCCTCGGTGATGCACACCACCACCTCGATGCCGGCGTCGGCCGCCTCGAGGATGGCGTCGGCCGCGAACGGCGCGGGCACGAAGATCATGGAGGCGTTGGCGCCGGTCTCGGCCACGGCCTCGGCCACGGTGTCGAACACCGGCACGCCCAGCACCTCGGTGCCGCCCTTGCCCGGGGTGACGCCCCCGACCAGCTTGGTTCCGTACTTCAGGCACTGCTCCGAGTGGAACCGGCCGTTGGAGCCGGTGATCCCCTGGCAGATGACCCGGGTCTCCTTGTTGACGAGGATGCTCATTGGGTTTCTCCGTTGGGACGTTAGGACGTTGGGACGCTAGGCGGCCGGAAGGCCAACCGGTCACCCGTTACTCGTCACCCGTCACTGGTTTCTAGCCGCTTCCACCACCTTTTCGGCCGCCTCGCTCATGGTCTCGGCCGTGATGATGGGCAGGCCGCTCTCGGCCAGCATCTTCCGGCCCAGGTCCACGTTGGTGCCCTGGAGCCGCACCACCAGGGGCACCCGGAGGTCCACGGTCTTGGCCGCGGTGAGGATGCCCTCGGCGATGGTGTCGCAGCGCATGATGCCCCCGAAGATGTTGACCAGCACGGCCTCCACCTTGGGGTCGGACAGGATGAGCTGGAACGCCCGGGTCACCTGCTCGGCGCTGGCCCCGCCGCCCACGTCGAGGAAGTTGGCGGGCTCGGCGCCGTAGTGCTTGATGATGTCCATGGTGGCCATGGCGAGCCCCGCGCCGTTCACCATGCACCCGATGCTGCCGTCGAGGCTGATGTAGGACAGGCCGAACTTGGACGCCTCGAGCTCCCGGGGGTCCTCCTCGGTCTCGTCCCGCAGGGCCTCGATGTCCTTGTGGCGGTACAGGGCGTTGTTGTCGAAGTTCATCTTGGCGTCGAGCGCCAGCACCTGGCCGTCGCCCGTGACCACCAGGGGGTTGATCTCGGCCAGGCTCGCGTCGGTGTCCACGAACGCCCGGTACAGGCCCGCGATGAACTTCTGGGCGTTCTTGGCGGCGTCGCCCTCGAGGCCCAGGCCGTAGGCCAGCTTGCGGGTGTGGAACCCCATGAGCCCCACGGCCGGGTCCACCGGCTGCTTGAGGATCTTCTCGGGGGTCTTGGCGGCCACCTCCTCGATCTCCATGCCGCCCTCGGTGGAGGCCATGATGGTCACGAACCCGGTGGCCCGGTCGACCACGATGCCCAGGTACAGCTCCTGGGCGATGTCGCACCCCTCCTCCACGTAGACCTTGAGGACCTCTTTGCCGGCCGGGCCGGTCTGGTGGGTCACCAGCTTGGAGCCCAGCATGGCGGCCGCGGCCTCCCGGGCCTCGGCCGGGCCCTTGACCACCTTGACCCCGCCGGCCTTGCCCCGGCCGCCCGCGTGGATCTGGGCCTTGACCACCACGACCGGCGTGCCCAGCTCACGAGCGGCCGCCTCGGCCTCGTCGGGGGTGGTGGCCACGATGCCCCGGGGCACGGCCACCCCGTAGCGCTTCAGGATCTCTTTGGCTTGGTACTCGTGGATGTTCATGAAGACTCCTGCGATTGGCTGTTGGTACCTGGTCGTTGGCGACGAAGAGCTCCGGCCCTCCTCCGAAGACGACGGACAGCCAGGCGGCCTCCTAGCGGATCGTCCCGTGATAGTGGGCCGTGAGCTGGCGCATCTTCACGTCGGGCGTGGTGTAGTCGGGCAGGAGCATGGGCGAGATCCGGCTCGGGTCCACGCCCGCCTCCTCCAGCTCGCGCACGAACTCCCGCACGTGGTCCAGGGTGGGCTCGCCCGGCTCCTCGGCCAGGCTCTTCACGTACTCGGCCGCGTTGCGGCCGGCCCGGCGGCCGAACACGGTGATGTCCAGCAGCGAGTTGCCCATCAGCCGGTTCTCGCCGTGCACCCCGCCCGTGACCTCGCCCGCGGCAAACAGGCCCGGCACCGCGGTCTCGGCGTTGGGGGTGATCTTGAGCCCGCCGTTCTGGTAGTGGAGCGTGGGGTACACGAGCATCGGCTCCTTGCGGATGTCGATGCCGTAGCGCATGAACTGCACGAACTTGGCCGGCAGCTCCCGCTCGATGGTGCCCGGGCCCTCCAGCTCCTCGATCATGGGCGAGTCGAGCCACACGCCGTACCGGCCCACCGGGGTCACGATGCCGTTGCCCCGCTCCACGCACTCGCGGATGATGGCCGCGCTCTCCACGTCGCGGGGCTCGCGCTCGAACACGAACTGCTCGCCGTGGATGTTGAGCAGGTTCGCCCCCAGCCCCCTCACCTTCTCGGTGATCAAAAGCCCCACGTTCTGCTCGGGGTATGCCGCGCCGGTGGGATGGTACTGGGTGGAGTGCATGAAGTCCAGGGGCACCCCGGCCCGGTAGCCCATGACCAGGCCGTCGGCCGTGGCGCCGTAGTGGTTGGTGGTGGCGAACCCCTGGATGTGGAGCCGGCCGAACCCGCCGGTGGCCAGCACCACGGCCTTGGACCGCACCACGAAGTACTCCTCGGTCTCCATGTTGTACAGGAGCGCGCCGCAGGCCCGGCCCTGGGTGTCCTTGAGGATCTCGACCGCGGCCGAGAACTCCATGACCTCGATCCGGTCGGGCCGGTTCCGGGCCTCGTCGCGGAGCACCCGCATGATCTCGGACCCGGTCATGTCGCCGGCCGAGTGCATGCGCTTGCGGCTGGTGCCGCCGCCGTGGCGCACCCGCATGCGGCCGTCGGGCAGCTTGTCGAACATCATGCCCAGGCTCTCGAGCCACGAGATCACCAGGGGCGCGTCCCGGGTCAGGGCGGCCACCAGGTCGGGTCGGTTGGTGAAGTGGCCGCCGCCGATGGTGTCGAGGAAGTGGAAGTAGGGGCTGTCCACCTCCTGGTCGGCGCCCTGGATGCCGCCCTCGGCCATCACGGTGTTGGCGTCGCCGTGGCGCAGCTTGGTGGCCAGGATCACCTTGCACCCGTGGTCCGAGGCCAGGAGCGCGGCCGCCGTGCCGCCCCCGCCCCCGCCGATCACCAGCACGTCGGTGGTGTGGGCGGGCAGCACCGAGAAGTCCACCCGGTCCGGCGGGATGCGGGGGTAGGCCTCGAGCACGTCCACGAACTCCTCGGGGTACACCTCGCCCTTGTTGGGGCCCACCCGCACCTCGCGCCGGCCCTCGGACTTGTAGTCGGGGTGGAACTTCCGGAGCACCTCCTCGCGCTCCTCCAGGGTCATGGCCGGGAAGTACTCGCCCCGCCGGGTGCGCTCGATGCGCTCGGCCCGGGTGGCCTCGACCCGTTTGATCAGCTCCTTCATCTCCGGTGTGTAGCCCATGGCGATTCTCCGTGTTCGGCTTGGCGGCTAGGCAGCCAGGGAGCTAGTGTCGTGTTTCTTCGCAGAGAGGCATAGACCCGTCTCGGGTGAATCTGGGGCCTTTGACGGAGCGCGACGCCCGAGCAGCGAGGGCCGCCCGGTGCAGGGGAGCGACCGCGGCGTGTGCCCTCACGCGCCGCAGCGGACCGAACCGAGGCGGCCCC
>JAADGT010000172.1 GCA_013152215.1 Deltaproteobacteria bacterium | reverse complement strand
GAACGCCGGCCGGTTCCACTCCCGGGCGTACCGGTCCCTCAGGATCAGGAGCCGGTCCAGCACCGCGAGCTCCCGGGGCGCGAGCCGGCTCGCACCCTTCACCTTCCACACGGACGGCCCGTTGTCCGGGGTCGGTTCCGCGCGTTCCAACAGACGGCACTCCTCGGCCACCCATTCGGCCCGGCCCAGGGTCTTCAGCTCCCCGGCCAGGCGTTCCCGCAGGGGCAACAGGTATGCCGTGTCCAGGGCTGCGTAGGACAGGAGATCCGGGGACAGGGGCCGGTGGGACCAGTCGGCCCTCTGGTGGCGTTTTTCGAGGCGCACGCCGAAGAACTCGTCCAGCAGGGCCGCCAGGCCGAACCGGGTGCGGCCGGTGAACTGGGCCGCGATCATGGTGTCGAACACGTTGCGCACGGCCACCCCTCGGTCCTTCTTGAGCAGCCGGATGTCGTAGTCGGCGCCGTGGGCCACTTTCTCCACGGTCGGGTCCTCGAGCACGGCCGCGAACCCGGGGAACCAGGCGTCGTCGGTCAGGGGGTCCAGGATCCAGTTCCGGTCGGCGGTGGAGGCCTGCACCAGGCAGACCTTCTCCCGGTAGCTGTGGAGGCTGTCAGCCTCCAGGTCGAAGGCGATCCGGTCGGCCGCGGTCAGGGCCTCCAGGGCCGGCCCGGCGTTCCGGGAGTCGTTCACGTACTGGTACGGTACGGCAGGGGACAAAGCAGACACCTTTCGCGGGTAGGGGGAAAAGGGGACCCATTCTCTCATCCGAAGGGGGGCTTGCCAACCGCGGGCACCGGACTTAGGTTCCCGCCGCACGCGAGAGGCGAGGAGCTCTTCGCACCAGCGGGCCGAAGGCCCCAGACCGACGACCAACGACCGAAGTTACTGGAAAAGGAGGTGCGAGATGGCGGTGTGGGATCCTTTCCGGGAGTTGGAGAGGCTGCGTCAGGAGATGGATCGGATCTTCGAAGGGGTGCTTCCGTCCCGGGGATGGGCCCTGGAGTTCATGCCCGGGGTGTCGGCTCGGCGGTATCCCCGGGTGAACGTGGCCGAGCAGGATGACCAGTTCATCGTGGAGGCCCTGGCCCCCGGCGTGGATCCGGAGACACTGGACGTGACCGTGAAGGACAACCTGGTGACCCTTTCGGGCGAGAAGAAAGCGCCCGAGGGGGTGAAGCCCGACGCGTTCCACCGGAACGAGCGCTCCGCGGGCCGGTTCGTCCGCACCGTGGAGCTGCCGGCCGAGGTGGATGCGGGCAACGTGAAGGCGGTGTACGCGGACGGCATCCTGCAGGTGGTGCTGCCGAAGGCGGAGGAGGCCCGGCCGCGCAAGATCGCCATTGAGGTGGGTTGACCCCAAGGGGAGGAGGTGAGCCATGAACGCGGTGGAGAAGACGGTTCCCGAGACGACCCCGGCCAAGGCAGCCACGGAGGAGGTGACCCGCCAGGCCGAGCGGTACGCGGTGCCCCTGGTGGACATCTACGAGGAAGACGACAAGCTGGTGGTGCTCGCGGACCTGCCTGGGGTCAAAAAGGACGGCCTGTCGATCCAGGTGGAGCAGGGCATCCTCACGATCGACGGCAGGGTCCAGAGGGACACGCCCGGCCGGGTGCTGGTGCGGGAGTTCACCCTGACCCCGTTCTTCCGGCAGTTTCGGATCACCGAGGCGATCGACGCCGAGAAGATTCGGGCCAGCCTCAAGAACGGGGTGCTGCGGCTCGAGCTGCCCAAGGCCGAGGAGGCCAAGCCCCGGAAAATCCCGGTGGAGACCTGATCGGACGGGCGTTTCGTCCCACGTCGGCAAAGGGGAAAGGGAGGCCTGCGGGTCTCCCTTTCGTGTCGGCGAACCGGGCTGGCGGATTCCCAGCGGCGTGGTAGTCTTTCGTCGCCGCCTCCCACGAACGTGGGACCCTGGCCCGGCGAGGCCGCTCCGAGGTGGACCATGGACAGCCGGTTTCGGGAAGCGATCCGACGGTTCGAGCAGGGACGGTACCTGGACGCCCAGGGGATCTTCGAGACCTTGCGCCACGAGGCCGAGGGGGCCGAGCGGGAGTTCTTCCAGGGATGGGCCCTGCTGGCTGCGGCCCTGTTCCACAGGGACCGGGGCAACCGGACGGGGGCCGGCCGGTGCTTCCAACGGGCTCGGTCCCACTGGCGGGCGCTGGGGCCGGAGCACGCCGGCCTGGACCTGGACGCCGTGCTGCGGGCCGTGGAAAAAGCGCTGGACCACGAGTGGGACCACCCCCGGTTCGATCCGGACCGGACCGGCCTGGCGGATCTGGACCGCCGCCTGTCACCCCAGGGCCGTCCGGGCGACTGAGTTCGGACCTTCGGCCTGCTGGGCCTCGGGGCCCGAGGGCCCGAGGGACATAAGGGACGTAAGGGACCAACGACGCGGATCCTCGCTTCCAACCTCCCAGCTTTCCAGCCTCCTAGCCTCTCAACCCCCGAGCCTGATAGCCTATCGCTTCGTTTTCTGCCCGACCCGCCGGTGTTATGAGACGACGCATCCCCCTGGTTTGGAAGCTGCTCGCCTGGTTCCTGGCCCTGAGCCTGCCGCCGTTGGTCTGGTTCGGCTTGGATGCGTCGCGCCGGGTGGCCCAGGTGGGCCGCCAGGCCGTGGAGCGCTCCACAGAGGCCCTGGATGAGCGGTCCCGCCAGACTCTGGAGCTCCAGGCCAAGGTCCTGGCCGACCGAATCGCGGCGTTTTTGGAGGAGCGGATCCAGGACGCCCGGGTGTTGGCCGCGGCCCCAAAGGACCCACGAACGTTCGGGGCTCTTGCGCGGGGCCGCACGGGGATCCTGTGGCGCCGCCGCCGGGGGCCGGGCGGCCGGGTGGTGGAGGTGCGGGGTCGAGTGCCCCTGTACGCCGAGGTGGCCTGGGTGGGGCCGGACGGCCGGGAGCGGTTCCGCTGGGACCATGGCCGGCCCGTACCCCCCAGCAGGCTCCGGGACGTCTCCCGGCCCGAGGGCACGACCTTCGGGGTCGAGCCCTACTTCACCGCGTGCCAGGAGCTTCCTCCGGGTGAGCCTTGGGTGGGGCACGTGGTGGGGCGGCACGTGGGCCGAGCCGACCAGCTGGCCGGCGCCCGCACCGTGGAGGAGGCCGTGGGCGGCGCCGAGTACCGGGGTATCCTCCGGTTCGCTCTGGCCGTCCGACGTCCCGACGGCACCTTGGAGGGGGTCGTAGCCTTGGCCCTGGACCACCGCCATCTCATGGAGTTCACCCAGCACGTGCTCCCGCTGAGCCGGGACGAGGTGGTGTTCCCCTCATATCTCTCCGGCAACTACGCCTTCCTGTTCGACGACGAGGGCTGGATCATCGCCCACCCGAAGTTCTGGGACATCCGGGGGTTGGGACCTGACGGGCGGTGGGTGCCGCCGTACACCGAGGACTCCACCCCCGACGAGATCGAGGCGGGCCGGATCCCGTTCAACCTGGACTTCGCCGGGTTCGTCCACCCCAACTACCCCCTGGTGGCCCGGGAGGTGCGTGCGGGGCGGGCCGGGGTGACCCGCACCTACAACGTGGCCGGCGTGGACAAGGTCATGGCCTACGCGCCGGTGCGGTTCGGGTACGGCCCGTACCGGCGGTACGGGGTGTTCGGCGGGGTCACGATCGGGGCTCGCACCGAGGCGTTCCACCGGGCCGCGGCCGCCACGGCTGCAGCCATCGCGTCGGCCTCGCGCCACACCCTGCGCACCGGGTTCGTGTTGGCCTGGTGCCTGGGCATCTTGGTCGTGGCGGCCTCGGCCGTGCTGTCCCGGGCCATCTCCCACCCCGTGCGCATCATGGCCCACATGGCCCGTCGGATCGCGGGGGGCGACCTGACGGCCCGGGTCCGGGTGACCACCCACGACGAGCTGGCCGACCTGGCCGACGACCTGAACCGCATGGCCCGGCTGCTGGGCGAGAAGGACCAGACCCTGCGCCGGAGCCTCGAGGACCTGCGCCGCTCCCGGGACGAGGCCCGCACCAGCGCGGACCGGCTGGCCGAGCAGCTGCGCATCCTGAACCACATCCAGTCCATCAGCGAGTTCCTGGGCACCACCTTCGACCGGGAGGCCGCCCTCAAGGTCATCCTCGACACCTGCGTGCGGGGGTTGGGGTTCGACCGTGCCGTGCTCCACCTGGTCCACGGCCCGTTGAAGGACACCTTGCAGGCGGTGGCCCTGGCCGGCTTCGATCCCACGGAGGAGCTGCGCATCCGGCAGAGGCCGTTCGTGATCGGCGTGCACGACTGCGTGGCCACCCGCGTGGTGCGCACGGGCCGGGCCCGGTTCGTGCGGGACCTGGACGACCCCGACCTGACGGCGCTGGACCGTCGGATCGCCCACGGGGCCGGCACCACCTCGTTCGTGTACGTGCCCATGAAGATCCGCGACCGGGTCGTGGGGGTGCTGGCCGCAGACAACGCCCGATCGGGTCGCGCGATTCCCGAGCACCTCCTGGGGCCCCTTCAGATCGTGGCCGGCCAGGCGGCCCGGGCGGTGGAGCGGGCCCGGCTGTTCGAGGAGGCCGAGCAGGCCCGGCGGTTCGTGGAACGGGTGCTCGACAGCCTGGCCAGCGGTGTCGTCACCCTGGACGGCGACGGACGGGTGCTGTCGGTGAACACCTACGCGGCCCAGGCCTTCGGGTGCGACCCGGAAGCCGTGCGAGGGCGCCCGTTCGAGACCCTGGGGGCCGGCCTCGAGGTCGAGGCCTGGGCCCGGGCCCTGGCGCAGGGGGCCGCCCTCGAGCCCCGGGAGTTCACCCTGGGCCGTGGGGAGGCCCGCCGGGAGTTCGTGTGGGTGCCGAGCCGGTTCGGGCAGGAGGGGGGGCAGCGAGGCCTGATCCTCCAGTTCCGGGACGTGACCGAGGAGCGCATGGTGCGCCGGACCCTGGAGCGGATGGACCGCCTGGCGTCGCTGGGCCGGCTGGCCGCGGGGGTGGCTCACGAGGTGCGAAACCCCCTGACCGGTGTGGCACTGCTGCTCGACGATCTGCACGACCGGCTCCCGGACCCTGCCGACCGGGAGGCCCTGCGCCAGGCCCTGGGCGAGATCGAGCGGCTCGAGGGGATCGTGCAGGAGCTGCTGGAGTACGCCCGGGTGGACACGGCCCCGAAGCGGGAGTGCCGAATCGGGGAGATCGTGGAGGGAAGCCTGTTCCTGGTCGAGAAGACCGCCCGCCGGCAGGGGATCCGGGTGGTCCGCCGGGAGGAGGTGGGCGACGCCCGGGTGCTCGCCGCCCCCGAGAAGCTCAAGCAGGCCGTGCTGAACCTGCTTCTCAACGCGGTCCAGGCCATGCCCGACGGCGGCGAGCTGCGGGTCACGGTGGCCGCCGAGGGGGACCGGGTGGCGGTCGAGGTGGCTGACACCGGCGTTGGGATTCCGCCGGGCGACCAGGAGCGGATCTTCGAGCCGTTCTTCAGCCTGCGGCCGGGCGGGTCCGGCCTGGGGCTGTCCATCACCCATACCATCGTCGAGGACCACGGCGGCACCGTGGAGGTGAGCTCCTCGCCGGGCGAGGGTAGCGTGTTCCGCCTGCTGCTGCCTCGGGCCGGCTGCGGCACTCGACCCGGCCCGGAGCACGGCTGATACCAAGTTGCATTCAAAGTCATCGGCTCCCTGAGCAGAGGGGCAAGCAACTGTGTTGCGTGTCAAGCCGGAACCGCGGAGCGGGGCCGCCAGGGAGTCCTGTCCCGAACGATCGCGTTTAGGATCGTGATCAGTTTGCGCATGCAGGCCGTGAGCGCGACTTTGCGTTTCTTCCCTGCGGCGAGAAGCCGCTGGTAAAACTGCCGAATGTCCGGGTTGTGCCGGATCGCTGCCAGGGTGGCCATGTAGAGAACGTGACGCACGCCGCCCCGACCGCCCCAAACACTTCGGCTTCCGCGGTATTGACCGCTATCGCGGCTAAACGGTGCAACCCCTGTGAGACTCGCGATCTGACGCC
>JAADGT010000009.1 GCA_013152215.1 Deltaproteobacteria bacterium | reverse complement strand
GCCGGCTGGGAACCGCCGTTCGGTTCGGGTATGCTCGCCCCATGGCACATCGTCTCGCGCTCCTCGCTGCGACCCTCTCAATTCTGCTCGCGGCCCGGGCCGGACCGGCCCTCCCTCCCCCTCCCCGCCTCCCCGACCTGATCGGGGAGCGGCTGGAGTTCCGGGTGCGGTGGGGGGTGATCCCCGCCGCCCGGGCCACCCTGGAGGTGCTCCCCGGTCCCAACGGCACCGTGCGATTTCGGGCCAGGGCCCGCACCCTTCCGTACATCGACACCGTGTATCCGGTCCGAAACCGGGTGGAGTCCACGGTGCTCCCGGCATCCCTGGCTCCGCTGCGGTACTTCAAACGGGCCAAGGAGGGCTGGGGGGACCCGCGGGAGGTGGAGGTGCTGTTCGATCCAGCGGCCGGGACCTCCCGCTACTTCCGTAACGGAGAGCTCAAGAAGGAGCTGCTCGTCCCCCTCGGGGTCCAGGACCCCCTGTCCTGCTTCTACGCGTACCGGCTGCGGCCCCTGCCGGACGACCGCGCCGTCGTGCTGGACATCACCGACGGGAAGAAGCTGGTCACCGGGACCGTCAGGGTGCTCGGCCGGGAGACCGTCGACACCCCGGCGGGGTCGTTCGCCACCGTGAAGATCGAACCCCGGATCGAAGGCATCGGGGGGATCTTCAAGAAGAGCCCGGGCGCCCGGATCTTCGTGTGGCTGACCGACGACGCCCGCCGCATGCCCGTCAAGCTCCAGAGCGAGGTGATCGTGGGATCGTTCGTGGCCGAGCTCACAGAGGTTCGGGAACCGCCCCCCCCAGCGCCCGGATCAGCGCCGCCAGGTCCTCCGGAACCGGGGCCGTAAACCGCACGAACTCCCCGGTGCGCGGATGCTCGAACCCCAGCCGCCAAGCGTGCAGAGCCTGGGCCGGCGCCGCCACCAACCGCCTGCGCGCCGCGGGATCGTGGACCCCCCTGGCCCGGGCGGCTCCGCCGTACACCGGATCGCCGGCCACCGGATGGCCCAGGGCCGCCAGGTGCACCCGAATCTGGTGGGTGCGCCCCGTCTCGATGGTCACCTCCACCAGGGTGGCGGCCTCGAGGGGGGAGATCGCCCGCCAGCGGGTGACCGCCGGCCGGGCCCGGGGCACGTCCACCCACATCTTCTTGCGCTGGGTGGGGTGGCGGCCGATGGGCCGGTCCACCACACCCTCGCCCGTGAGCCGTCCCAGCACCACGGCCAAGTAGACCTTCTCCACCGCCCGGCTCCGGAAGCGGGCCTGGAGCCCCCGGTGGGTCACGTCGTCCTTGGCCACCACGATCAGCCCCGTGGTGTCCCGATCGAGGCGGTGCACGATCCCGGGCCGCAGCACCCCCCCCACCCCGGACAGATCGTGCAGGCGGTGGAGCAGCGCGTTCACCAGAGTGCCGCCCCGGTGACCCGGCGCGGGATGGACCACCATGCCCCTCGGCTTCGAGACCACCGCGATCCACTCGTCTTCGTAGATCACCCGGACCGGCAGATCCTCGGGCTCCACGTCCCACGTCTCGGGCGGAGGGATCTCCACCACCACCTCCTCCCCGCCCCGGAGCTTCCGGCCGGCCTTCACGGCGGCTCCGTCCACGCGCACCTTTCCCTGCCCCACCAGAACCTGGAGCCGCGAACGGCTCACCGGCAATCCCCGACCGGCCAGAAACCGGTCGACCCGCTCCCCCCGCGCCTCGGCCGGCACGGTGAAGCGGTGAACCCGGCCACACGCTTCCTGGCCCATCGCACTCCTCATGGTGTCCGAACGCTTCAGATATCGAACCGTGCCGCGCCGGGTCAACGCCCCGACCCGGCCGCCGGCTCTCGCCCCGGCCGGTGGACCCGTGGTAGATTTCCGTGCCACCCCAACACGCCGAGAGGCGATCCGTCGGAACCCAATACCGCATCCTCCGAAGGAGAGGTTTCATGGCGACGAACGAGATCCACAGCATCCTGGTGGCCGTAGACATCTCCCACGACGGCAGCGCGGTGTGCGAGTTCACCCGGAACCTGGCCCGGGCGCTGGGGGCCCAGGTGACGGCCCTGTACGTGGTCGAGGAACTCCCGGAAGGGCTCAGGGGGCTCGATCTCCCCGCCCTGCGCCCGGAAGACGAGGTTCCGGAGCGGGAGCAGGAGGCCTTGCGCAGACTACGGGATCACGCCCGTGAGAACCTGGGACCGGACGCGGGGCTGTACGTGACCGCGGGGGAGCCCGCCCGGGAGATCCTGAGGGTGGCCCGGGAACGGGGGATCGACCTGGTGATCATGGGCAACCACGGCCGCAAGGGGCTCGCCAAGGCCCTGTACGGCAGCACGGTCCAGGAGGTCACCGAAGCGGCGGCCGTGCCCGTGCTCACGGTTCCCGTGCCCGGCTGACCGGCCGCTACCAGATCCGGCTCTTGATCCGGCCGAAGGGTTTCAGGAGAAAGTCCACCAGGGCCTTCTCGTAGAAACCCCGGTCCCAAAGGCTGGGATCCACCCGTTGCCGGTAGTGGCGGCGCCCCTCTTCGATGGGTCCCGCCAGCACCTCGAACAGGCAGTCCTCCACGATGCCACGCTCCACCTCGGCTTTGTGGTAGGCAGCCAGGTCGCTTACAATCGTGCGGGCCAGGCGGCGGGCCTCTTCCTCGTCGCGGATGGGTTCGTCCATGGCGATTTCCCTGGGGCCGGGGTCTCCTTACCACGTGAGTTCGGTCGACGGTCGACGGGCACCGGGCGGCCCGGGTCGGACGATAGCATCGGCACCCCGCCCCGGCAAGACGCCCCCACCCCATCGAGGATTTCGTGGTTCACAGTCTGGACGACGTCGAACGAAAACTGGCCCGCTATGCCCCTCCGGGGGGGAACAGCACGGCCCCGGTGCGGGCCGCCGTGGCCCTGTGCCTGCGGGAGGCCGGGACGGGGCTCGAGATGCTGTTCATCGAACGGGCGGAGCGCCACGACGACCCCTGGTCGGGGCATCTGGCGTTCCCCGGCGGGCGTATCGACCCCGGCGATTCCGGACCCCGGGCGGCAGCGGAACGGGAGACCTTGGAGGAGGTGGGTCTCGATCTGGCCGCGGCCCGATACCTGGGGTCCCTGGGAGCCCACCGGGGCGAGCGGCTTCCGGTGGTGGTGTCGTGCTTCGCGTACGGGGTGGCCCCGGAAACCCAACTGCGCCTGAATCACGAGGTGGCCGATGCGTTCTGGGTGCCCCTGCCGGATCTCCTGGACCCCTCCCGCCACGCCGTGGTGGCCTTCCGGTTCGGCGGGGCCGACTGGAGCCACCCCGCGATCCGCCTCCTGGGCTCGGGCCGACCGTTGCTGTGGGGCATCACCTACCGGCTCGTGGAGCGGTTCTGCGAAGCCGTGGGCGCGAGGCTGCCCGCGGCCGCCGATCCAATGCCGCCGCGGGCGGCCGGCCCCGGTGACCGGCCATAGCCCCCAACCGTCCCGAGGAGAATCCCGCGTTGCGAATCCCGTTCGTGAAGATGCACGGCCTGGGCAACGACTTCGTGGTGGTGGACTGCCGCCGGCAGGACTGGGGGGACTGGGGGCGGCTCGCCCCGGCCATGGCCCACCGCCGGTTCGGGATCGGGTGTGACCAGGTCCTGCTGATCCGGACCTCGGACCGGGCCGACCTCAGAATGGACATCTACAACGCCGACGGCTCCCGGGCGGAGATGTGCGGAAACGGCATCCGGTGCTTCGCCGTGTACGCCCGGGATCGGTTGGGATGGGCCGGCGAGAGCCTCCGGGTGGAGACCCTGGCCGGGATCGTGGTCCCCCGGTTCGTGGGGGGCCACGTGGAGGTGGACATGGGCCGGCCCGCGTTCGACGCCGAACGGATCCCCGTGTCCGCCCCGGGCCCCGTGCGGGAGCACCCGCTGCCCATGGACGGTCCCGACGCCAAGGTGACCTGCGTCTCCATGGGAAACCCCCACGCCGTGGTGTTCGTGGACGACGCCGACGCCTACCCCGTGGCCGAGATGGGGCCGCGCATCGAGACCCACCCCTTCTTCCCCAACCGCACCAACGTGGAGTTCGTGCAGGTGCTCTCACCCGATCGGGTCCGGATGCGGGTCTGGGAGCGGGGCGCGGGCGTGACCTTGGCCTGCGGCACCGGCGCTTCCGCCGCGGTGGTGGCCGCCCACTGGACCGGACGGACGGGCCCGGAGGCGGTGGTGGTTATGGACGGAGGCGAGCTTCGGGTCCGGTGGGACAAGGATACCGGCCACGTGTTCCTGACCGGCCCGGCCGCGACCGTGTTCGAGGGAGAGTTTCTCGCTCCCGGGGCTTCTTGACCCGGCGGCAAATGGACGCTCTCCCTGATCGGAGGGGCAAGGGACCTGCCGGAGAGCCGGGTGCGGCCCCCTAGCTCGCCGCGCAGCGCCTCTGACGCTCGAACCGCGAAAGGGTTTGGATTCCACCGAGTTGTCATGAAACCAGCTCTTCGCTCCCTTGCCTGCGCGGCGAATCTCGATGCCCGGCTTCGCGCCCGGCCGGAGGCAGGTCCCTTGTCCCGCCCTCCGAGGTACAGCGCCTATTTTGCCGCCAGGTTAATGGGTTCTAGCTCTGGTCCGCCGGCTACCCCCGGGTGCGGATGTACCCCCACTGCGAAAGCCGCTGGAAGCAGTACTTGGCCATCGGCCCCTTGCGGACCTTCTTGAGGACCTTCACGTATTCCCGGGCCGCCGCGTCCCGGTCGCCCCGGGCCTCGTAGTTCCGGCCTCGGAAGAACGCCACCGCGGGTTGGCCCGGAACGAGCTTCTCGGCCGCGGCCAGGTGCTCGAGGCTGCGGTCGTATTCGTCCGCCTCGAACGCCACCACCCCCGCGGTGAACCGGGCCCGGAACAGGTTCGGCGCCAGGGACACGGCCCGCTCGGCCGAGTCCAGGGCCTCCTTCGTCTGCTTGGCCTTGGCCTCGGCCGCCGCCCGGAACGCCCAGATCAGCGCGTGCTTGGGGGCCATGTCGGTGGCCTCCCGCAGCAGGCGCAGGGCCTCGTCGGTCTTTCCCTTGGCCAGTGCCTTCCTCCCCTCGTCCATCTTTGCGTAGGCCGGCGCCACCTTCCGGAGCCCGGCCGTGGCCTTGCGGAACGGCTCCGCCCGGAGCCGCTCCGGGGTCTTGAGCCGCCTCGGCTGGAACTCGGCCTCCTCCCGCGCCCGGGCCAGGCGCTCGGAGGTCAGGGGGTGGCTCAGGAACAGCGCCTCCACGGCCGAGGGCTCCCGGTCGCGGGTGGCCTTCAGGATCTCCATGACCTGGACCATGCCCTCCGGGTTGTACCCTGCGGCGGTCATGTACTCCATGCCCAGCTCGTCGGCCTGGCGCTCCTGATCCCGGCTGTACTTCATCAGCACCAGGTTCGTGGCGAGCAGTCCTCCCTGGGCAAGGAGATCCCCCCCTTGCACCCTTGCCGTCTCCAGCGCCACCAGCCCCACCGTGGTCAGCACCCCGGCCAGCACCTGCCGGGTGTACCCGGCCGCCTGGTGCCGAGCCGCCACGTGGCCGATCTCGTGCCCCAGCACGGCCGCCAACTGGGCCTCGTTCTCCATGCGGGTCAGCAGCCCCCGGGTGATCGAGATCTTGCCCCCTGGCAGGGCATAGGCGTTGATCTCGGAGGCGTTGACCACGTTGAACTCGTAGTCCAGGTTCGGCCGGTGGCTCAGGGCTGCCAGCCGCTTGCCCACCTCCGACACGTACCGTTGGAGCCCAGGATCTGGAAACTCCCCCTCGGACATCTGGGTGTAGACCGGATAGGCCTCCTCGCCCATCCGCCGCTCCTGCTCCTCGCTCATGAGCACGAGCTGCTGCCGGCCCGTGACCGGGTTGACGGCGCACCCCGCAAGCGAGAGCATGAGCCACGCCGCCGCGATCCGATACCGTCCGAGGACCCCCCGTGCTCGTCGTGCCGCCATCGCCGCTCTCCTCCTTGCCCGCGCTTCGCGCGGCCCGATCCT
>JAADGT010000276.1 GCA_013152215.1 Deltaproteobacteria bacterium | reverse complement strand
TCGAGGCGGCCCGTCGCAGGGGCGAGCCCCTGGATCACGTGCTGTTCGCCGGCCCCCCGGGGCTGGGCAAGACCACCCTGGCCCACATCATCGCCCAGGAGATGGGGGTGGGCATCGAGTGCACCGCCGGGCCGATCCTGGAGCGCGCCGGCGACCTCGCCGCGATCCTCACCAACCTGAAAGAGGGCGACGTCCTGTTCATCGACGAGATCCATCGCCTGAGCCCGGTGGTGGAGGAGATCCTGTACCCCGCGATGGAGGACTTCCAGCTCGACATCCTGATCGGCCAGGGGCCCAGCGCCCGGTCCATCAAGATCGACCTGCCCCGGTTCACCCTGGTGGGGGCGACCACCCGGTCGGGCCTGCTCACGGCGCCCCTGCGGGACCGTTTCGGAGTGGTGGGCCGGATGGAGTTCTACACGCCAGAGGAGCTGTGCCGGATCGTCACCCGGTCGGCGGGGGTGCTGGGCATCCCCATCACCGAGGACGGGGCCTGGGAGATCGCCCGACGCAGCCGGGGCACGCCTCGGATCGCCAACCGGCTGCTCCGGAGGGTGCGGGACTTCGCCGAGATCCACCACACCGGCACCGTGACCCGGGAGGTGGCGGACCACGCCCTGGCCGCGCTGGAGGTGGACGCGGCCGGGCTCGACCGGATGGACCGGCGGCTCCTGGCCGCGGTGATCGACCGGTTCAAGGGGGGGCCCGTGGGCATCGACAGCCTGGCCGCCGCGGTGGGGGAGCAGAAGGACACCCTGGAGGACGTGTACGAGCCGTACCTGATCCAGCAGGGGTACCTGGCCCGCACCGCCCGGGGCCGGGTGGCCCTCGATAAGGCCTACGAGCACCTGGGCCGGCCGCTGCCCGCCCAGGGGAGGCTGTTCTGATGGGCCGCCGCTGGGGGTGGGTGCTGGCGGCGGCGGTGTGGGTCGCGGCCGCGGCCGCCTGGGCGGCCCCGCCCCCCGACCACAAGCAACTCTTCTCGGGCACCTGGTTCCACGCCCCGGTGGCCGACGACGACTGCACGGTGTGCCACACCATCCACCGGGACCCGGTGGGGCCCAACCTGCAGGCGCCGGTGCCGGACCTGTGCTACGGCTGCCACGAGAACATGGCGGCCCGCGACGAGGTCCACGAGCCGGTGGGGGAGGGCCGGTGCACCGACTGCCACCGGGTGCACACGAGCGACCAGCGAAAGCTCCTGGTGGAGCGGGTGCCGGACCTGTGCTACGGCTGCCACCCGGTGGACAAGGAGCACGTGGCCCGCAACACCCTGTGCACCTCGTGCCACGAGGTGCACTCCTCCGACACCGCCCGGTTCCTCAAGGGCGAGCGCACCCGCAACTGCGGCCGGTGCCACTCCGACAAGCGCCGGGGCGAGACCGTGCACCGCCCGGCCCGGGAGGGGAAGTGCCTGATGTGCCACTTCACCCACCCCGACCCCAGGTTCCAGAACCGGGGGCTGCGGGCCGGGTTCCCGCGCACGGCGTATGCGCGGTATGAGAAAGGGGCCTACGCCCTTTGTGACCGGTGCCACCCTCCGGAGCTCCACGCCGACCCCGGCTTTCTGGGCACCCGCTTCCGGACCCGCACCGAGAACCTCCACGCCCGCCACGTGCAGGGCGAGCGCGGGGTGACCTGCTCCGAGTGCCACGACGTGCACGCCTCGGACCGGCCCGCCTTGGTGGTGCCGTGGGTCCGGCTGCCCGAAAAGGAGCCGGTGCCCATGGGGTTCATCCGGTTCAGCACGGGGGGCACCTGCGGGCCGTCGTGCCACGACACGGCCACCTATGTCCGGGAGGCCCCGGAGGAGGAGCTGCGGTGAGGTGGGCGGCGGTTTGGGCGATCTGGGCGATCCTGGCCGGCACCCTTGCGGCCGGCGCGGCCGACCGGGTGGACTCGGGACCGGTGTTCCGGTACTTGGGGGCCAAGTGGTGCAAGCCGTGCCACAACCGCAACAGCCCCAACCCCAAGCTGCGGGTGTTCCACGGGTGGGAGGGTTCGGCCCACGCCAAGGCCTGGGAGGTGCTGCCGGACGAGGACAAGGACAATCCCGTGTGCCTGCGGTGTCACACCACGGGGTACGGTCTGCCCCGCCGGGCCGACACCCGCCCGGAGGACCTGCGGGGCGTGCAGTGCGAGGCCTGCCACGGCCCGGGGAGCCACTACTTCCCCTGGCGGATCATGAAGGATCCCGTGGTCTCCCGGGAACGGGGCCTGGTGATCCCGGACCGGGACGTGTGCATGCGCTGTCACTGGTGAGCCGGATGCTTTGCACGGGTATGTGACCGGGCGGCGCCGGCGGTGCTGACGGAGCACGACGCCCGAGCAGCGAGGGCGTCCAGCGGAGGAAGTGCCCCCGCAGCCGCCGCTCACCACGGCATACGATTCACCCGGCGACAAAACAGGCTGGTTACCTCGGAGGAAGGGGCAAGGGACCTCCCTCCGGCCGGGCGCGAAGCCGGGCATGAGATTCGCCGCGCAGGCACGGGACCGAAGAGCCGGTCTCATGACGACTTGCTGGAAACCGAACCCTTTCGCGGTCCGAGCGTCAGAGGCGCTGCGCGGCGAGCTAAGGGGCCGCGCCCGGCTCTCCGGCAGGTCCCTTGCCCTCGGAGCAGGGAGCGATAGCGCCCGTTTAGCCACTGGGCGAGTAAAGACGCACGGAACGCTACACGAGGAATCTGATGAGAGAACCGAAGGGCCCCGCTCCCACGGACTCGGTTCGGCCTCCCCGGCGCCCCACCCGCCCGGTGCGGGTGGGGTCGGTGACGGTGGGGGGCGGTGCGCCCGTGTCGGTGCAGTCCATGACCAACACCGACACCCGGGACGTGGACGCCACCGCGGCCCAGATCGAGCGGCTGCGTGCGGCCGGGTGCGAGATCGTCCGGTGCGCCGTGCCCGACCAGGAGGCGGCCCGGGCCCTGGGGGAGATCCGCAAACGGGTGAAGGTTCCGCTCATCGCGGACATCCACTTCGATCACCGGCTGGCCTTGGCCGCCCTGGAGGCCGGGGTGGACGGGCTCCGGCTCAACCCGGGCAACATCGGCGCCCGGTGGAAGGTCGAGGAGGTGGTGCGGGCGGCCCGGGAGCGGGCGGTGCCGATCCGGATCGGCGTGAACGCGGGCAGCCTGTCCAAGGAGCTGCTGGCCCGCCACGGGGGACCCACCCCCCAGGCCCTGGTGGAGAGCGCGCTGGGCCACACCCGGATCCTGGAGGACCTGGGGTACCGGGAGATCAAGGTGAGCCTCAAGGGCTCCCGGGTGCCCCAGACCGTGGCGGCGTACCGGCTCCTGGCCGACCGGTGCGACTACCCGTTCCACGTGGGCATCACCGAGGCGGGCACGCCGCTGCGGGGGTCGGTCAAGAGCGGAGTGGGGCTGGGGATCCTGCTCTGGCTGGGCCTCGGCGACACCGTGCGGGTGAGCCTGACCGGAGATCCGGTGGACGAGGTGCGGGTCGCCTGGTGGATCCTGGGCGCGTTGGAGCTGAGGCGCCGGGGGATCGAGCTCGTCTCGTGCCCCACCTGCGGCCGCACCCGGGTGGCCCTGGTGCGGTTGGCCACCGAGGTGGAGCGCCGGCTGGCCCACGTGCAGGCCCCCCTCACCGTGGCCGTGATGGGGTGCGAGGTGAACGGTCCCGGCGAGGCCCGGGAGGCCGATGTGGGGGTGGCCTGCGGCAAGGGAGTGGGGCTGCTGTTCCGCCGGGGCGAGGTGGTGAGGAAGGTCCCCGAGGCCGAGATCGTGCCGGCCCTGGTGGCGTTGGTGGAGGAGGAGGCGGAGAAGCTGGGAGGCTAGGAAGCGACGAGCAACCCGGCGGCAAAATAGACTCGCTCTTTTGGGGGGGAGGCATGGGGTTCAGGAACCAGATTTCAGCGGACAGAAGACAGGAAATCCCGAGAAGCAGATCGGTGTCCCGGGGGATCCTCTCGACGCACCGAAGAGCCTTCTCCCTGTCCACCGACTCCTGAATTCTGTCCCCTGATACGGCCGCACGCGGCTCTCCAGCAGGCCCCATGCCCGCCGAGGCGGTGAGGTGACGCCAAAGAAGCGTGGTCACGCTTGGAATGCTGGGAGATCACGGAGGCTTTCAAGCATTCTAGCCTTCTAGCTTTCCAGCCTTCCAGCGGGCCGAAGGCCCAGACTGACGACCAACAACCGAAGTTACACGGAGTGGATCCATGGACCGGTATTCGACGTTGTTCTTGCCGACCCTTCGGGAGGATCCGGCCGAGGCCGAGGTGGTGAGCCACCGGCTGATGTTCCGGGCCGGCATGATCCGAAAGCTGGCGGCCGGCATCTACTCGTACCTCCCCATGGGCTTGCGGGTGCTGAGGAAGGTGGAGCGGATCGTCCGCGAGGAGATGAACCGCGCCGGGGCCCAGGAGGTGCTGCTGCCCGCGGTGCAGCCGGCCGACCTGTGGAAGGAGTCGGGCCGGTGGAGCTACTACGGGCCGGAGCTCCTGCGGTTCGAGGACCGTAACGGCCGGGAGTGCTGCCTGGGGCCCACCCACGAGGAGGTGATCACCGACCTGGTTCGGGGACAGATCCAGTCCTACCGCCAGCTCCCGGTGAACCTGTACCAGATCCAGACCAAGTTCCGGGACGAGATCCGGCCTCGGTTCGGCGTGATGCGGGCCCGGGAGTTCATCATGAAGGACGCCTACTCCTTCGACGCCGACGACGCCGGCGCCGAGGAGAGCTACCGGAAGATGTACGAGGCCTACCGCCGCATCTTCGCCCGGTGCGGCCTGGAGTTCGTGGCGGTGGAGGCCGACACCGGCGCGATCGGCGGAAGCTTCTCCCACGAGTTCATGGTGCTGGCCGACTCCGGCGAGGACTCGGTGGCCGCCTGCCGGGCCTGCGGGTACGGCGCCAACGTGGAGAAGGCCGAGGTGAGGCCGCCGGAGCGGCCCGGGCCCGGCTCCGAGCCCGGCGCCCTGGAGCTGGTGGAGACCCCCGGGTGCCGCACCATCGACGAGGTGTGCGCGTTCCTCGGGGTGGAGCCCCGGCACACGATCAAGACCCTGCTGTTCGACACCGACAAGGGCACGGTGGCGGTGTGCGTGCGGGGCGACCACCAGGTCAACCCGGTCAAGGTGAAGAACCTGGTCGATGCGAACACGGCCGAGCTGGCTCCGGAGGAGGTGGTCCAGCGGGTCACGGGTGCGGCCGTGGGGTACGCGGGGCCGGTGGGGCTGTCGGTGCCGGTGTACCTGGACCACGCCCTCCAGGAGGGGGTTGGGTACGTGGTGGGCGCCAACCGCTCCGACCACCACTACCGCAACGCCGTGGCCGGACGGGACTTTGCCGTGGCCGGCTGGGCCGACCTGCGGGAGATCGAGGAGGGCGACCCCTGCCCCCGGTGCGGCGAGCCGGTCACGGTGCGCCGCGGCATCGAGGTGGGCCACATCTTCAAGCTGGGCACCAAGTACTCCGAGACCATGGGCGCCACCTTCCTGGACCGGGAGGGCAGGGAGCGGCCGTTCGTGATGGGGTGCTACGGCATCGGCGTGGGGCGCACCGTGGCCGCGGCCATCGAGCAGAACCACGACGAGAACGGCATCGTGTGGCCGGTGCCCATCGCGCCCTGGGAGGTGCTGATCCTCCCGATCCGGCCCGGGGACGAGGCCACCGCCCGGGCGGTGGACGAGATCGCCGCCGGCCTGGAGGAGCGGGGCGTGGAGGTGCTGGTGGACGACCGGGACGAGCGGCCCGGCGTGCGGTTCAAGGACGCGGACCTGATCGGCGTGCCCCTGCGCATCACCCTGGGGCCCCGCGGCCTCAAGGAAGGGGTGGCCGAGGTCAAGGAGCGGGCCACCGGCGCCGAGCACCGGGTGCCGCTGGCCGAGGTGGCGGCCTGGGCCGCCGAGTGGGTCGAGGCCCGGAGGAGCCCGGCGTGACCGCGCGGGATCGCGTGTGGTTCGCCGTCGACACCCCCACGGCCGACGAGGCCCG
>JAADGT010000012.1 GCA_013152215.1 Deltaproteobacteria bacterium | reverse complement strand
CTCGCCGCGGCCTTGTCCCAGCGGCCCTGGGCCTCGAAGCCCCGGCCCGCCCAGTAGGGCGAGGGGATCTGTCCCGCGCCGTTGGCCGCCAGCCCGCCGAACCCCCGCTCCAGGAGCTCGTACAGGAACAGGTCCGCGCCGGGGCCGTCGCCGACCCGGTTGAAGTCGATCATCTCCAGGGCGAGCACCCCGCTGGCCAGGTCGCCCTGGCGGAACGCGTCGAGGGCCTGCCCGTAGGGGCTGCGGTCGCCCGTGGGGCACGGCACGCCCCACAGGTAGCAGGCCACCAGGCCCAGGACCTTGTCCGTCTCGGTCTCGGGCGGGGGGGCCTGCCGGGCGAGCACCCGGACCCGGTCCATGTCCCCCTCCCAGAAGGCGATGCCGGCCCGGGCCAGGGCCGCCGGATAGCTGCGGGGCCGGCCCTCTTCCACCCCGAACACGGCCCGGGCCTCGGCCAGATCCCCCTGCCGCAAAGCCACCCAGCCCCTGCGTTCCTCCAGGGCCCGGCCGCCGGAGGGAGCCCGGCTCAGGTACAGATGCTCCGTTTCGAGGAACAGGTCGTCCATGGCCCCGTACAGGTCGGAGAACGCCTGATAGGTGCGAACCAGGCCGGGGCCGGGGGGGGCGGCGGAGAACACCTGGATCGCGTCGTACAACCGCATGTCCCGCAGGGCCCGCCAACCGTCCCCGCCTGAGAGGAGCCTGGCGATCTCCGGATCCTTGCGGGCGTACCGGCCCATCCACCCCTCTTGGCAGGCGCGGACCTCGGGGTCGGGGTCGGGGGGCTGGTCGGCCCGGCCCTCCGGGGCCTGGGTGCAGGCGATCCCCAGGGCCAGGAGGAGCAGGCTAGCCGCCCAGCTTGGTCGCCAGGTACTCAAGGTTCCGGCGGTGGCGCCGGGCCCGGTCGACCCACTCCGGCGCCATGGCGTCCGGGGCCTGCTCCAGGCGGGCGAAGAACACCTGCCAGGCCTGGGCCCCCTTCTGGATGAACCGGGCCTCTCCGGTCTCTTGGAACAGACGCTCACTGGTCACCCCCAGGTAGTAGTAGGCTTTCAGAAGGAGCCGCTGACGCTGGGCCGCCGGCAGGAGCTCCGGGGTGGCCACGGCCCGTTCCAGGGCCTCGGCCCCCTGGCGGAGCAGGGCCACGGCCTCCCCCGGGTCGGCCTGCCGGGCGGCCTGCCAGCACCAGTACCCCAGGGCCAGGTTGAGGGCGGGGTTCCGGCCCGTCTCCGGCCGGGCCACCAGTTCGGCCAGGACCGGCGGAATCTCCCGGATCCGGCCCGTCCGGGCCAGCAGGTCCACCATCTGGGCCCGGGCCCGGGCGAAGCTGGGGTGGTCCGGCGGCACCCGTCCCAGGAACCCCAGGGCCTCCTCGATCTGCCCCCGCTCGATCAGCTTCTGGGCGTTGGCGTAGTTCTCGTCCACCGGCGGGATGCGAAGGGGACGGTCCCGGAAGTCCTCCACGTCGTCCCGGAACTGCACCGTGACCTCCAAGGGCGTGTACCCCGGCCGCTCGGCCGGGTCGAAGGCCAGCCGGAGCCGGTGGAGCCCCTTGGTCGCCCGGAAGCCCAGGCCGTCCGCGCCGGCCCGGCCGATCTCCTTTCCGTCCAGCCACACCCGGGCGCCCGGCGGGTCGGTGTAGAGTCGCACCGAGCTGTCGTTGCGCACGGGCATGAGGGCCGCGATCACGGTGGTGGTGCGGCCGTTGTCCACCACCACGTCATCTCGCTCCCAGGGGCGGTATCCCTCGAGCTCCACCCGGACCCGGTGCACCCCGGGCGTCACCGGATCCACCCGCAGGGGGCCCTGGGCGGTGCCCCGGGGCTCGTCGTCCACGAACACCTGCCCCCCGTCCGGGCTGGAGACCACCAGGAGCGCCCCGTCCTCCGGGGCCAGGGTGAACGCGATCTCCTGGACGGCCGCGCCGGCGGCCACCTCCACCGCGGCCTCGGCGGGCTGGAACCCCTGCTTGGCCGCCCGGATCACGTGGCGGCCGGCCTGCAGGGGGATCTCCAGGGGGGCCAGGCCCACGGGCTTACCGTCCACCTCCACCCGGGCGTCGGCCGGCTCGGTGGTGACGGCCACGAGCCCGATCCCGATGCCGGCCTCCTCGTCCAGGTCCACGAAGATGCGGCCGCCGGGCCCCTCCACGGTCTGCCGGAACGCGCCCTTGCCCGGCAGGTACAGGATCACCTCGTGCTCCCCCTCGGACAGGTCCCGCACGTACAGGGGGGTGGTGCCCTTCTCCTCCCCGTCCACGAACACCCGGGCCCCCTCGGGCCGGGACAGGATCGACAGCACGCCGGGCTCGTCCGCCTCCCGCTGGTAGGTGGCCGGGTTCTGAAGGACCTCGTCCGAGCCGGAGGACGAGCCCCCCTCCCCGGCCCCCGCCCAGGGGGGCGAAAGGGGGGCGAACGCGACAATGCCGAGCAACAGCAGCAGCCAGATCCGTTTCATGGGGTTCCTCGTCAGCGCCGGTAGGCCACTGGGTGGCCTGTTGCGAAAAAGGAACTTGCACCGCCCCCGCGTTTTGGCGGCAGGGCAGGGGGTTCAGGGGCCAGAATTCAGCGGACAGAAGACCGGAAATCCCGAAAAGCAGTTTGGGTTCCCGGGGGGGATCCTCTTGGGGGCGCCGAAGAGACTTCTCACTGCCCTCCGACTTCTGAATTCTGACCCCTGAAACCTATGTCCCCGAGCCTGCAAGTGGGGGGCGTCACTCCCCCAAAATGCTAGGAGATGCGGGAGGGTTCTGGCCTTCTAGCGTCCCAGCCTCCTAGCCTTCCAGCGGGCCGAAGGCCCCTTCATGGGTTCAGGCGCGGGCCGGCCCCCTGGGGCACGACCTCGGTGGGGCCCAGCGTCAGGTGTCGGGCCAGGTCCAGGTCCAGGTCCGGAACCGGTTCGCCCACCAGGTCGATCCGCTCCACCCGGATCGGAGGCACCCGGTTCTCCCGGTAGCTTTCGGCCGACACCCGGGCCCGGCCCACCGAGTACCCCTTGCGGTACGCGAACACCTCGTAGTCCCCGCCGAACAACGGCCGGTCGGCCGGCTCCCCCTCCTTGGGCGAGAGCACCTTCCTGCGGGAGATCCGAAACGCCCCCGCCTCGTCGGACAGCACCTCCATGGTGTAGGGTGAGGTCCACACCTCCATCCCCGCCAGCGGCGTCCCCCGCTCGTCCCGAACCTCCCCCACCAGAACGGTGGGGGTGACCCGGATGGGGATGTCCGCCTTGAGCTCGGCGAACGAGTCGGCCGGGATCTCCACCTTCACCTCCCGGGCCTTCTGAAACCGGGGGTCCTTGATGTCGAGGCTCAGTTTTACGGCCACGGGAAGCTTGGGGATCCCCTCGATCCGGAACCGGCCGGTGTCGTCGGTGCGGGCGATCACGAACCGGTCGAGCTTGATCAGCACCTGGCCCAGGGGCAGGTCCCGGTCCACGGTCTCGGCCAACCGCACCCGGCCCTCCAGGGTGGTGCCCGGGAACGTGGGGTAGCTCTCCTTCATCTTCAGCCGGAACACCTCCCGGGCGATCCGGGCTCGGTACTTGCTCTTGGGAAAGAACTCGAGGAACTCCAGGTAGGCCGGGATGCGGTTCGTGCGGATCACCCGGGCTGCGGCCTCGCGTTCCGACTCCCGGGCCAGCCGGTCGCCGGGGGACACCGAGAAGCGTCCCGCCGGCTTGAGCAGGTACACGCCCTTGTCCAGCTCCCGCTCGACCACGGCCTTGCCCACCCTGCGCATCCCCTGGCCGAACACCACCATCCACTCCCGGGGCTTGGCCCCTGCCGGGATCTCGGCCACCACCGGGCCCCCCCGGGAGAAGATGACCGTTCCGATGAACACGTCCTTGCCCTTTCGGGGCCGCGTCGTCGGCCGGGGACGCGAGCTCTCTGGGGCCAACAGGACGGGTTTCCTGACCTTGATGGCGGCGTCCCCCCGTGCCGGCACGGCGACGACGGCCGCCAGAAAGAGGGTCACGGTGATCCTTCGCAAACCAGCCATGCCACGGCCTCCTCCACGGTTGGATCGGCAAGGACTAAAGTGAGGTCTGATAGCACAAACCATGCCGGGCGTCCAAGGTGCCTCGCGGGCAAAGCCGGCCGGAGGGGCCAGCCGGAACGCCTCATGAGCGTTCATCGGGAACCCGCCGAGTGTGCAGGCAGATCGGGGCAAGCGCTGGCGCCGATGGGGGCAGGCGTACCGGTCGGTACGCCGAGCGCCG
This sequence comes from Deltaproteobacteria bacterium, assembly GCA_013152215.1. GTDB lineage: Bacteria > Desulfobacterota > Deferrisomatia > Deferrisomatales > Deferrisomataceae > Deferrisoma. The sequence goes on along the minus strand of JAADGT010000012.1, from coordinate 1,781 downwards.
GGGTGCGAGCACGCCCCGAGACGGGGTGCGATCGGCGATGGCAGCAGAAGGCTTTTTGAATCTCCGGGCTGAGTCTTATCGCGCACGATCAGGCGAAATGCCGCCGCCGCCGGCCGTTGCGACCGGTCCGTTTCGATGCTACAGTCAGCATCCTTTTCTTTTCGGAACCGCAAGCGGTTTCTTGACGGCGCGAGGCGGTCCCGTTTCGGGGGGAGGCTTCCGCCAGGCAGCAGGCCTCCCCGCTTCGGCCCCTCCCCGGGAGACCCTTCGGCGGCGTCCGGCCACCCGCTCGGAGCGCCGATCAACGGTCGCCCGCGCATCCGGAAGGTCCGACACGCATGCACCCCTCCCCTGGCACACGCCCCCGTCCCATCGGGAAGCTCCGGGCCCTGGCGGTGGGCCTGGGCCTCCTGTGCGGAGCGATCCTCCCCCGGCTCGTGGGAGCCGGGGAGGTCGGCATCATCGCCCCTGTGGACGGCTCGGTGGTGAAGGAGGACTCCCTGCTCATCCTGGGCACGGCGCCCCGGGGCAGTCAGGTCTCATGGTCCGTGCGGAGCGCCTCAGGCGTGCTCGAGGACACCGCCCGGGCGGACTGGGGCGACCTGTTCGAGATCTTCGTGCTGCTGGACCCCGGGCTCAACCGGTTTCGGATCGGCGACCGGCGGCTTCGGGTGTTCTACGACGACGGGTCCCGGGAACCCCCCGAGGGGTTCCGGCCGGTGCGCGTGCATGCGGGTGACGTGTCCCGATGCTCCGACTGCCACGATCGACTGAGCATGGAGCTGCTCGAGGGGGGCTACCCCGGCGTGTGCCTGGCCTGCCACGTGGTCGTCTCGGTGAACCCCGCCAACCAGGGGCCCGCCACGGACACCCCCCATTTCCGGAAGGCCGTGGCCCGGTGCGGCCGCTGCCACGAGCCCCACGCGTCCCTGGACCCCAAGCTGCTTCGCAGGCCCGGGCCGGAGCTGTGCCGGTCGTGCCACCCCGAGCGGACCGTGTCGGCCGCCTCCCACCCGGTGCTGGCCGAGGAGGGGTGCTCGGCCTGCCACGACTCCCACTACTCGGGGTACCCCAACGACCTCCACAGGCCCCAACCCGCTCTGTGCCAGGACTGCCACGACCAGGGCGGGGGGGATCCGGAGGGCCTTCACCCTCCCCTGGTGGAAGGGCGGTCCTGCTCCACCTGCCACGACCCCCACGGCGACCGGCCGGGGCTCCTGCGCTCGGGACTGCCGGACCTGTGTCTGGGCTGCCACGGGACGGTCATGGAACAGGGCCACGGCGACACGCTGGCCGAGTGCACCCGCTGCCACGATCCCCACGGCCGCACCGACCAGGGACTGCTCGGAGACGGAGCGAGCCCCAGGTGCCTCGAATGCCATCAGGGGATCGACCGGGGCGAGACGGTCCACCCGGCGCTGCAGGAGGGGTGTCAGGCCTGCCATGACCCCCATGCCGACGACAGCGTGGAGCAGGCCCGGGCCTCCTGCGGGAGATGCCACGACCTCCGGGCGGACGAGGAGCTCGGGGCCCTCCACGGCGGGCTGTCGATCCCGGCCGAGGCGTGCCTGCGCTGCCACCCGGCCCACGCCGCCGAGGGGGACCGGCTCGTCCGGGGCCGGCTCCACCCCCCGCTGGTCAAGGGCAAGTGCACGGTGTGCCACGGGGGCGGGGCGGACCGGAGCATCCGGATCGACAACCCTGCGGCCCGCTGCCGCATGTGCCACTCGTTCGAGAAGGACCTGCGGGACGCAGGGGCCAGGGTCCACGACCCGGTGGCC
>JAADGT010000287.1 GCA_013152215.1 Deltaproteobacteria bacterium | reverse complement strand
TGCGCCAGGGGCGCCACGCCGGCACCGCGGTGCGCGAGTGGAGCTGCCTGGGCGCCGACGCGGTGCCAGACCTGGCCGCCCTGTGGGCCGACCCTGAGGTGGCCCCACCCGAGAAGGATCGGATCCTGGAGGTGCTGGAGCGCCTCGACTGCCCCGCCTCGACCCGCTTCTTCCTTGCATTGGCCACCGACCCAGCGGCAGCGGCCGGGGACCGGGTCCGGGCCGTGATGGTGCTGTTCGACCGCAGGGACGGGCTGGGGGCGGGAGACGTCCGGGCCGTGGCGGGGCTCCTGGACGAACCCGACCCGAACCTCAAGGCCGTGGCGCTGCAGATCCTGCTGGAGCGGGGAGGGCCGGAGTTCCTGGCCCGGATCGCACCCCTGGCCGAGCACCCCAACCCCGTGGTGCGCCACTTCGCCCTGCAGAACCTGGCGGCCCACGGCGGCTCCGAGCACGAGGCGGTGTTCGTGCGGGCCCTGCAGGACCCCAAGGCCACCAACGTGCGACTGGCCATGGAGACGCTGGGCCGCATCGGGTCCCCCGCCGCGATCCGGGCGCTGGAGCCGTTCCTCGGCCAGCGCAAGTACCGCCGCTACGCCCAAGCCGCCATCGACGCGATTCGGGAACGGTCCCCCTAAGGGCCCGTCCCCGATTCCCCACAGGTACGTTCCCTCGCCAGGAGATCGGAATGGCTCAGTACGTCTACGTGATGAAGGGGCTCACCAAGAGCTATCCCCCCAACCGCACGGTGCTCAAGGACATCTGGCTCTCGTTCCTGCCCGGGGCCAAGATCGGGGTGCTGGGCCTGAACGGCGCCGGCAAGTCCACCCTGCTCCGGATCATGGCCGGCATCGACACCGAGTTCGACGGCGAGGCCTGGGCGGCCGAGGGCGTTCGGGTGGGGTACCTGCCCCAGGAGCCGGAGCTGGACCCGGAGAAGACCGTGGCCCAGGTGGTGGACGAGGCCGTGGCCGAGACCCGGGCGCTGCTCCGGCGGTTCGACGAGATCAACGCCCGGTTCGCCGAGCCCATGGAGCCCGACGAGATGGAGGCGCTGCTGGCCGAGCAGGCCCGGGTGCAGGACGCCATCGACGCGGCCGGCGCGTGGGACCTGGACCGGAAGCTCGAGATCGCCATGGATGCGCTTCGGTGCCCGCCGCCGGACACCCCGGTGCGCACCCTGTCGGGCGGGGAGCGCCGCCGGGTGGCCCTGTGCCGGCTGCTGCTCCAGCAGCCCGACCTGCTGCTCCTGGACGAGCCCACCAACCACCTGGACGCCGAGTCGGTGGCCTGGCTCGAGCGGCATCTGGCCGAGTACCCGGGCACGGTGGTCGCCGTGACCCACGACCGATACTTCCTGGACAACGTGGCCGGGTGGATCCTGGAGCTCGACCGGGGACGGGGCATCCCCTGGGAGGGCAACTACTCCTCCTGGCTCGAGCAGAAGCAGAACCGGCTCGCCCAGGAGGAGAAGCAGTCGGCCGCCCGGCAGAAGACCCTGGAGCGGGAGCTGGAGTGGATCCGGATGGCCCCCCGGGCCCGCCAGGCCAAGGGGAAGGCCCGGCTCCGGGCCTACGAGGACCTCCTGCGCCAGGAGACCGCCGGCAAGGTGGAGGCCGGCGCCATCGTGATCCCGCCGGGCCCCCGGCTGGGCGACGTGGTGATCGAGGCCGAGGGGCTCCGGAAGGCCTACGGCGACCGGCTCCTGTTCGATGATCTGAGCTTCCGGCTTCCACCGGGGGGCATCGTGGGGGTGATCGGCCCGAACGGCGCCGGCAAGACCACCCTGTTGCGCATGCTCACGGGCGCGGAGACGCCCGACGCCGGAACGCTCCGAATCGGGGAGACCGTGGTCATGGCCCACGTGGACCAAAGCCGCGACGCGTTGGACCCCGACGCCACCGTGTGGGAGGAGATCACGGGCAAGGCCGAGTTCGTGGAGCTCGGGAGGCGGCGGGTTCCCTCCCGGGCCTACGTGGCCGCGTTCCAGTTCCGGGGCGCGGACCAGCAGAAGCGGGTCGGCGACCTCTCGGGCGGGGAGCGCAACCGGGTGCACCTGGCCAAGCTGCTGAAGCGGGGGGCCAACCTGATCCTGCTGGACGAGCCCACCAACGACCTCGACGTGGACACCCTGCGGTCGCTGGAGGAGGCGCTCCTGGAGTTCGCCGGGTGCGCCGTGGTGGTGTCCCACGACCGGTGGTTCCTGGATCGGATCGCCACCCACATCCTGGCGTTCGAGGGCGACAGCCGGGTGGTGTGGTTCGAGGGCAACTACGAGGCCTACGAGGCCGATCGCCGCCGGCGCCTGGGAGCCGAGGCCGACCGGCCCCACCGCATTCGGTACAAGCCCCTGGTGCGGTAGGGGGCTCGCGTAGCATGCTCCGCGTTATTAACCCGGCGGATAAACAGGCGCTATCGCTCCCTGCTCGGAGGGGCAGGGGATCTGCCGGAGAGCCGGGCGCGGCCCCTTAGCTCGCCGCGCAGCGCCTCTGACGCTCGGACCGCGAAATGGTTCGGATTCCACCGAGTTGTCATGAAACCAGCTCTTCGGTCCCGTGCGTGCGCGGCGAATCTCATGCCCGGCTTCGCGCCCGGCCGGAGGCAGGTCCCTTGCCCCGCCCTCCGAGGTGACGCGCCTATTTTGTCGCCGGGTTAATAGCCTGCGGCCTCCCTCACCTTGGCCCGGCCCATCAGGAGCGAGCCCATCACCGGCACGATGCCCAGGGTCACCAGGGTGCTCACCAGCAGCCCCCCGATCACGGCGATGCCCAGGGGGTTCCACATCTCGTGGCCGGTCTGGCGCGACAGGGCCATGGGCAGCATGCCGAACGCGGTGGTGAGCGTGGTCATGAGCACGGGCCGGAGCCGGGTGCGGCCCGCCCGGAGCAGGGCCTCCTTGAGCTCCATGCCCCTGGCCCGCAGCTGGATGGCGTAGTCCACGAGCACGATCGCGTTGTTCACCACGATGCCCACCAGCATGATGATGCCGATGAAGCTCATGAGCGACAGCGGCGTGCCCGTGGCCGCCAGGCCCAGGAACGCGCCGGTCAGGGCGAACGGCACCGAGAAGAAGATCACGAACGGGACCACCAGGCTCTCGAACTGGGCCGCCATCACCATGAACACGAGGATCATGCCGAGGGCCAGGAGCTGAAGCAGGTCGCGGAACGCGTCGGCCTTCTCCTTGACGTCGCCGCCGAACCGCACCGTGATCCCCTCGGGCAGGTCCATGCCGGCCAGGATCTTCTCCAGGTCGGCCGTGACCTCGCCCAGGCTCCGGCCCACCACGTCGGCCGACACCGAGATCATGCGCTGCTGGTTCTTGCGATCGATCTGGAGCGGGATCTCCCCCTCGCGGATCCGGGCCACGTCCTTCAGCCGCACCATCCGGCCCGTGAGGGTCTTGAGCCGCAGGTTCTCCAGCTCGGCCCGGCCCGCCCGGTCCTGGGGCCGCAGCCGCACGGTGATGTCGTAGTCGTCGCCCGCGTCCCGGAACTGGGTGTAGTCGGTGCCGAACACGGCCGTGCGCACGTCGCGGGCCAGCACGGCCAGGGGCAGGCCCAACCGGCCCGCCTTCTCCCGATCCACCTCCACGAGCCACTCGGTCTTCACCGGCTTGAGCGACCAGGAGGCGTCGCGCACCCCGGGCACCCGGCGCATCTTCTCCAGGATCGTGCCGGCCGTGGACCGCAGCCGCTCCCAGTCGTTGCCCAGCACCTCCACCACCAGGGGCTTGGACCCGGCCCCGAAGAAGATCTTCTGGGCCGCCCCCACCGTGCGCACGCTGAGCTTCTCGATGTCGGGCACCTGGCGGTAGCGCCGCCGCAGGGCCTCGGCGATCTCGGTCACCGACCTCTGCCGCTCGGACCGGTCCACCAGCTTGGCCCCGATCCGCACGACCTGGTTGCCCTCCTCGAACCCCACGGCCGTGGCGATGCCCTGGCGGCTCTGGCCGGTCAGGGCGTACAGGGCCCGGACCTCGGGCACCTCCTCATAGAAGATCTTCATGAGCCGGTTCACCACCCGGGTGGCCTCCTCGATGCGCACGTCCACGGGCAGCTCGGCGTTCACCTCGATCTCGCCGGTGTCGGTCTGGGGCATGAACTCCGAGCCGGTGCGCCGGGCGGCGCCGAGCCCCAGGGCCAGGACCCCGGCGGCCACGACCAGGGTCGCGGCCCGGTGCCGGAGCATCCAGCCGAGCAGCCCGGCGTAGGCGCGCTCGAGGCCGTCGAGCACGGCCTCGCTGGCCCGGAACAGCGCGCCGGTGAGGCCCCGGCGGTCGGCCTGGGGCTTGAGCAGCTTGCTCGCGGCCATGGGGGTGAGGGTCAGGCTCACCAGTAGGCTCGCCAGCAGGGTCAGGGTCACCAGGAACCCGAGCTGCTTGAACAGGATGCCCGCGATGCCCCCCAGGAACACCAGGGGCAGGAACACCGCGATGGTTGTCAGGGTGGAGGCCGACACGGCCAGGCCCACCTCGGAGGCTCCGTCCACGGCCGCCCGGGCCGGGGAGGCCTCGCCCTCCTCCAGGTGGCGGGTGATGTTCTCCAGCACCACGATGGCGTTGTCCACCACCATGCCGATGGCGATGGTCAGGCTCATGATGCTGATCAGGTTCAGGGTGAACCCGAACAGGTACATGGCGAAGAAGGTCACGATCATCGAGAACGGGATCGTGAGCGCCACCACCAGGCTCGGCCGCAGCCGCCGCAGGAACACGAAGGTGACCACCACCACCAGGAGCCCGCCCAGGTACAGGCTGGACTTCAGGTTGTTCACCATGTTCTCGATGTCCTCGGCCGAGTCCATGATGGTGCCCAGCTTCACGTCGGCCGGGAGGTTGCGCTCGATCTCGGGCAGCCGCCGCCGGATCTCGCGCACCACGTTCACGGTGTTGGCCCCGGACTGCTTCTGGATCATCAGCAGGATGCCGGTGCGGCCGTTGGTGAAGATCTCCTCGTACTTGTCCTTGAACGCGTCGTCCACCCGGGCCACGTCCCCCAGCCGCACCACCCGGCCCTGACGCACGGCCACCGGCACGGCGGCCAGCTCCCGGGGCGACCGGAACCGGCCCGGCACCCGCACCGGCACGGCCCGCTTGCCGATCTTCACCTCGCCGGCCGGCATGTCCAGGTTCTCCCGCTTCAGCGCCTGCCCCAGGTCGTCCAGCGACAGCCCGTAGGCGGCGAGCCGGTCGTTGTCCACCTCGACCCGGATCTCCCGCTCGAGCCCGCCCCGGATGATCACCGCGCCCACGCCGGGGATACGCTTCAGAACTGTGGCCACCTGCTTGTCCACGATCTGGTACAGGGCCCGGTACGACTCGGTGGCCTCCACCGACAGGAACAGGATCGGGAAGTTGGCCGACGAGAACTTGAACAGCAGGGGGTTCTCGATGTCCTTGGGCAGGTAGAACTTGGCGATGTCGAGCTTCTCGCGCACGTCGTTGGCGGCCTCGCCCAGGTCCGAGCCCCATTTGAACGTGCAGGTCACCACCGAGAGGCTGTCCTTGGAGATCGAGGTGATCCGGTCCAGGTTCGAAACGATGCTGAGCCGGTCCTCGATCACCTTGGTGACATTCGACTCCACGTCCCGGGCGTTGGCCCCCGGGTAGTAGGTGATGACCGAGATGGCCGGCGGGTCGATCCGGGGCAGCAGGTCGATGTCGAGCCGGGGCAGGCTCCACAGGCCGAACAGCAGCAGGGCCAGCAGGCCCATGAGCACGGCCACGGGCCGCCGGACGGAAAGGGATGGCAGGTTCATGGCCGCCTCACTCGCCCACGCGCTCGGTCACCCGCACCGCCGCACCGGTGCGCACCACGCCTTCGCCCCGCACCACCACGTCCTCGCCGGCCTCGACCCCGGAGAGGATCTCCATCCGGTCCCCCAGGGCCACGCCGGGCTCCACGTCCCGGCGCTCGGCCCGCCCCTGGGGCGTGACCACGTACACGAACCACACCCCGCTGCCCGGCACCTTGCGCAGGGCGTCCCGGGGCACGGTCACCCCCTGGTGGGCGCCCACCTCGATCCGAACCCGGGCGAACATGCCGGGCCTGAGGGGGGTGCCCTTGGCCGGGAGGAGGATCTCCACGTCGCCGGTGTGG
>JAADGT010000342.1 GCA_013152215.1 Deltaproteobacteria bacterium | reverse complement strand
ATGGAGGCCCAGAAGCCGCCGGTGAAGATCGTGGCCCCGGGCAAGGTGTATCGGTGCGACTCCGACGTGACCCACTCCCCCATGTTCCACCAGATCGAAGGGCTCCTGGTGGACCGGGACGTCACCTTCGCGGACCTCAAGGGCGTGCTCACCGAGTTCGTCCACCGGTACTACGGCCCCGACACCGGGGTGCGGTTCCGGCCGAGCTTCTTCCCGTTCACCGAGCCCAGCGCCGAGGTGGACATCCAGTGCGTGCTGTGTCGCGGCTCCGGGTGCCGGGTGTGCTCCGGCACGGGATGGCTCGAGATCCTGGGCTCCGGCATGGTGGACCCGGCCGTGTACGGGTTCGTGGACTACGACCCTGAGGAGGTCCAGGGGTTCGCGTTCGGCATGGGGGTCGAGCGGATCGCCATGCTCAAGTACGGCATCGACGACATCCGCCTGTTCTTCGAGAACGACCTGCGGTTCCTCCGGCACTTCGATTAGGGTCCCATGCGCATCCCGCTTTCGTGGCTTCGTGAATACGTGGACGTGGACCTCGAGCCCGAGGCGCTCGCCGAGCGGCTCACCATGGCCGGGCTCGAGGTCTCGGCCGTGGAGCGGCTGGGCGAGGGGGTCGAGGGTGTGGTGGTGGCCCAGATCGTGGAGAAGGGGCCCCATCCCAACGCCGACCGCCTGAGCCTGTGCCGGGTGACCGACGGGGCCGAGACCCGCGAGATCGTGTGCGGGGCCACCAACATGGAGGCCGGGGACAAGGTGGCCCTGGCCCGGGTGGGGGCGCGGCTCCCCGGCGGGTTCAAGATCAAGAAGACCAAGATCCGGGGCCAGGTGAGCCACGGCATGATGTGCTCGGAGCGGGAGCTGGGCCTCGGCGAGGACCACTCGGGCATCCTGATCCTGCCGGCCGACGCCCCGGTGGGGACCGACCTGCTGGAGTACCTGGGCCTGCCCGAGACCGTGATCGAGGTGGAGATCACCCCCAACCGGGCCGACTGCCTTTCGGTGGTGGGGGTGGCCCGGGAGGTCGCGGCCCTGACCGGGGCGGAGCTACGGATCCCGGAGCCGGAGGTGCCCGAGTCGGGGCCCGACATCGCCGACATCACCTCGGTGGAGATCCTGGCCCCGGACCTGTGCCACCGGTACGCGGCCCGGGTGATCCGGGGCGTGCGGGTGGGCCCCTCGCCCCTGTGGCTGCGCCAGCGGCTGGAGGCATGCGGGGTGCGGTCCATCAACAACGTGGTGGACGTCACCAACTACGTGCTCCTGGAGCTGGGCCATCCGCTGCACGCCTTCGACATGAACCGCCTGGCGGGCGGCCGGATCGTGGTGCAGCGGGCCCGGGCCGGCGAGCGGTTCACCACCCTGGACGGCCAGGAGCGGGAGCTCGACGCCGACAGCCTGGTCATCTGCGACGCCGAGCGGCCGGTGGCCCTGGCCGGCATCATGGGCGGCGAGAACTCCGAGGTGGAGCCCGACACCACCGACGTGCTGCTGGAGAGCGCCTGGTTCCTGCCCGCGAACATCCGGCGGACCTCCCGCCGGCTGGGGCTTCGCACCGAGGCCTCGTACCGGTTCGAGCGGGGCACCGACATTGAGGGCCTGATCCGGGCCCTGGACCGGGCCACCGACCTGATCGCCCGGCTGGCCGGGGGCACCGTGGCCCGGGGCATCTTCGACGCCTACCCCACCGCGCACGAGCCCAAGCGGATCTCCGTGCGCTACGACCGGGTGAGGCGGCTCCTCGGGGTAGAGGTCCCGCCGGACGAGGTCTGCCGGATCCTGGTCGGCCTGGGCATGGCCGTGGAGGCCCACGACGGGGGAGCCGTGATCGTGCGGGTGCCCACCCATCGGGTGGACCTGGAGCGGGAGGTGGACCTGGTGGAGGAGGTGGCCCGGATCCACGGGTACGACCGGATCCCCACCACCTTGCCCCGGGTGCCCATGCGGCCCGACCCCCTGCCCGCGCGGCGGCGCATCGCCAACGCGGCCCGTGATCTTTTGGCAGGGCAGGGGTTCCACGAGGCCGTGTGCCTGAGCTTCGGCGACCCGGCCGACGACGGCCGGCTGGGGCTCCCTGGGGGGCACGCCCTGACCCGACACGTGACCCTGGCGAACCCCTTGGGCCAGGAGACGTCCGTACTGCGGACGACCCTTCTCCCCGGACTCCTGGGGTGCCTCGCCCGGAACCAGCGCCGCCAAGAGCGGGCCGCGCGTCTGTTCGAGGTGGGCCGCAGCTTCCACCCGCAGGAGGGGGAGCCCCTTCCCCAAGAGGTGCTCCGGGCCGCGGCCGTGGCGGCCGGGCCCCGGGAGCCGCTGGCCTGGTGGGCGGGGGACGATCCCGTGGACTTCTTCGACGCCAAGGGCGCGGTCGAGACGCTCCTGGCCGGGCTGGGGGTGCGGGGGGCGAGGTTCGAGCCGGCCACGGACCTGCCGTGGCTCCACCCGGGTCGGGCCGCACGGGTGACCGCGGGCGACGAGGCCCTGGGGTGGGTGGGCGAACTCCACCCGGCCCGTTTGGAAGCGTGGGACCTCGACGGCCCCGTGGCGGCGTTCGAGCTGGACCTGGACGCCGTGGCCCGGGTCCGGCAGGAGCCGGGGCCGTTCCCCGGCCTGCCCCGGTACCCTGCCACCCAGCGGGACCTGGCGATCCTGGTGCAGGCGGACCGGGTGCGGGCCCAGGACGTGGTGGAGGCCGTGTGGCAGGCCGGCTCGTCCCTGGTTCGCGACGTGGAGATCTTCGACGTGTACCGGGGCGACCGGATCCCCGAGGGCATGGTGAGCCTGGCCTTGCGGATCACCTACCGGGCGGACGACCGCACCCTCACCGACGAGGAGATCCGGGCCGAGGAGACGCGCATTCTCGAACACCTGGCCGAGCGGACCGGAGCGAGGCTCCGGGAGGGCTGACCGCCCCTCCCCGCCGGGCCGAAGAGACGGAAAGGGAAGCAAAGACCATGACCAAGTCCGATCTGGTGGAGGCGTTGCACGGCCGCGTCGGCTTCAGCCGGAAGCGCTCGGCCGAGGTGGTGGGGCTCATCCTCGAGCTCATCAAAGAGGCGTTGGAACGGGGCGAGAAGGTCAAGATCAGCGGGTTCGGCAACTTCGAGGTCCGCGAGAAGGCGGCCCGCCGCGGCCGGAACCCACAGACCGGCGAGACCATCACCATCACCGAGCGCCGGGTGCTCACGTTCAAACCGAGCCAGGTGCTCAAAGAGCGACTGAATCACCGCCGGTAGCGGCCCTCGAACGGCCGGCTCCTCGTTGCGTTCGGGCGGCCGGGCTGGTATGATTCAGCCCCTTCCGGACAAAAGGAGCGGGCGTTGGAGGGCCGGGGGATTCCCCAGAAGCTCTACTACCGTATCGGCGAGGTCGCGGAGATCGCGGGCGTCAAGCCCCACGTGCTCCGCTACTGGGAGACGGAGTTCCCCTTCCTCTCCCCCCGAAAGAGCGACGGGAACCAGCGGCTCTACACCCACCAGGACCTGCAAAAGGTCCTGATGATCAAGAAGCTCCTTTACGAAGACCGATTCACCATCAGCGGGGTGAAACGCAAGTTCCGGGAGGAGTGGAAGAAGACCCAACAAAGGCCCAAGCAGCAGGGCCGCCGCCGGCTCCTCCAAGCCCTGCGGCGCGACGCGGAAGAGCTGCTGCGGCTGTTGGGCGAGGACCAAGCATAGAACCGTTCGTGTCGGGACGTGGCGCAGTCTGGTAGCGCACCTGAATGGGGTTCAGGGGGTCGGAGGTTCGAATCCTCTCGTCCCGACCAGTAATTACAAGGGCTTACGGGTTGTCCCCCGTAGGCCCTTTTCTTTTTCTGGCAAAAAGTGTCCGTGTGGGTGTCCATCGCGTCCACCCTGCTCGCTGTGCCCTGTGGGGCGTCTCTATACCCGATGCCAGTTCTGGGTTGAACTCAAAATGTGACTAATGTATTGTAGTAATCACACATCATGTGATGACGGGAGGCCTGCCGCAGCACAGAGATGGAAAGGAGGAATGGAATGAAAAAGGCAAAGATCCAACGGCACGTGTTTCCTCGCCTGATCAGTGTTGCCGAGCTGGAACAAATTTTAGGCGTTTCAAAATCCACGATCTATCGATGGATTCGCGCGGGAAACCTCCCTCCGCCCCGGCGGATCGGCCCCAGGCGGGTGGGATGGTGGGAGGATGAGCTGCTGCCCCATATTCGCCCCATCCGCGCCGTGGCAGCATGATCGCTGACATCTGACTGGACTAGCGTGGCCTAACGTCGGATCATGGTGTCGGAGGAAACCCTCATCCCATCCCCCGCTGGTTCGGGAACGCCAGCGCTGGGGGTTTTTCCCACAACGACGCGTTTCTCTGTCAGACAAAGCCGTCGGATAGGACCGCCCCGCCTTGCCGTGTGGTCGAGTCGTTAGCTAAATTGGGGAGGCCTCCGGCTTTACCGGGGGTACCTGACTGATGAGGAGCATCGCCTTCGGTTGGGAGGAGGCGGCCCTTACGGGCCGCTTGGCCAGAGTGGTCAGTCCTGATCTTCTTCCTCTTCCGGAGGCTTGGGATTTTCGGGCTGGTTTTTGGTCTCTTCTTCCGAGTCCACGTCCTCTGCCCCCAACCAGTCCTTCCACCCGGCCCAACCGGACGACCGGTAGACCTCGTGAGGATGCTTGGGGACGAGCGGAGGCCGGGCCCGATCCCACCAGGCGTTCCAGTCGGCCCGGGTGGAGAGGTTGAGCTCCCGTGCCACCGCCCTCGCGTACTGCCGCGCAGTGGGGAAGTCCACGTGCTTGTTCAGGGTGGGTTTCCCCAGCCACCACGAGAATCCGCGCCACTTCGCCCGGTAGGCCACGTCGGGCCGGCGGGGGATGTCGGGGGGTAGGGGCGGCAGGTCCGGCCGTTTCCCCGCCAGGTACGCCTCCCACTCCTCCTTGCTTGCGAGCCTCAGTCCGGCGACGAACTCACAGGCCTCGTCGAAAGGACGCCACTTGTCCCCCGGGGCCTTCCGCTCGCGGATTCGGTGCCACGAGAACCGGCCTGCCCCGTAGTGCTTCTTGGGGTCCACGGGCATGTCGGGCGGTTCGGTCGCCCGGTACCACTTCGCGTACTTGGCCTGGCTCGTGATCCCCAGGCGCTTCACCCTCGCCACGAACGTCTCCAGATCCACGCACCGGGCCGGGTCGGCGGCGTAGGGCCTGCGGTCAATCCCCAGAATCGCCGCCACCCTTCCCCATTCGGCCCCGAACTTGGCATCGGGCCGGCTCAGGATGTTCGGTGCCGGAAGTCCGTACTCCAGGGCTCGTCCCGAGCAGAACCGGATGTAGGTGGCCACCCCCGGGAGACCCAGACTCCGAAAGAACGCCTTGTGGTCCTCCAGAGACGCCACCCGGAGACCTCCGAGCATTTGCTCGCGGTTCTTCAAAATGACCTCGGACCACCGGAGTCCGTACTCGTCCACAAGGGGCCGGACCAGACCCCACAAGTCTTCCGGCAACCGCCGGAACACGTCCTCCCCGAGCACCTGGAGCCGCCCACGGAACAGGTCGTGAACCGTTTCGGCCACCCCGGGTGCGTTGGTGAACAGGACGGGCACCGGTTTCCGCTTGCCCGAGAGGTGCTTCCACAGGAGCGCGGACCCCCGGAGATCCGTCTCCGGGATCCGGCCCCGGCCGTATCGAAACTTGGCCTCCACCAGGAGCAGCAGGTCCCGTCGTTCCGCCCGTGCGACCCGGATGATATAGTCCGCCGGTCCCCGGAGGGGATTTTGCCGGTACTTGTCGGGGATGCCGAGACGCCGGGCCGTATCGTCGTCCACCTCCGACAGTCGTTCCACCGCCCGGACCGCGCCGTGGAACTGGGGAGCGAGCACGAATACGAACTTGCAGAACTCCTCCCATATCTTTCCGCGGATATGGGCATTTCGTGTGAGAAGATTCGAGAGGAACGAGTCGTAGCTGGAGACCCCATCGAGCACGTCGAGCAGGTGGCGCACGAAGGCTTCGTCTTTCATCTTGAACTCCTTACACTTTTCTGGTTTGGATGGCTCGTGGCGGCGTTGCCTGGGCCCTGGCGGTGCCGCCAAATGAGTTTCGTATGAGATATATATTACGATGGAGATTGTCCGATGTCAACGGCGTTAGAGCAGTTCCCGATTCGCTTGCGCTATTACCGCGTCCTGCGCGGGTGGAAACAGTCGGATCTCGCGCGGGCAGCCGGGCTGCCCCAGTCGTCGGTATCGTTCTTCG
>JAADGT010000289.1 GCA_013152215.1 Deltaproteobacteria bacterium | reverse complement strand
GTGCCCTCACGCGCCGCAGCGGACCGCGCCGAGGCGGCCCCTGCGAGGCCGTTCAGCGAAGGAGGGGCCCCCAGCCCCACCCCCGAAACGAAACGATGAATCTTGCAGTTGCGCAGGCTTACGCCAAAGCCCAGGGGGGGCATGGGGTCTACCGGAGAGCCGGGCGCGGCTTCTAAGTTCGCCGCGCAGTGCCTCCGGCGTCCGGACCGCGAAAGGGTACCCATTCCCCACCGCCGTGATGAAACCGCCTCCCGTGTCTTGTGCCTGCGCGGCGAATCTCAATGCGCGGCTTTGCGCCCGGCCGGAGGTAGGCCCCATGCCCTCCACGAAACGCTCGGGCCGACATTTACGCGATGTCTGCAGCCGCCGAACCCGCAAGGGCATGGGGCCTGGTGGAGCGCCGGGCGGGAGTGTACCAACGGAATGTTACGGGAAGGTTACGACCGTGTTGCGAAACGATGACATCCACGGCTCGGTGCGGCGTCCGGCGATCTTCACGAACCCGTCATCGTTTCGTAACCCGGCCGTAACATCGGCCGGGTACCATGGCCCGCGTGGAAGACGAACGAACCCCATCGAGAAGGAAAGGAGACGAGCCCCATGCGCACCCTCACAGCCCTGCTCACCCTCACCGCCGTGGCCGTGGCCGGCCCTGCCCTGGCCGGGCGCAAGATGGTTCAGGTGAAGGGATCCGACACCCTGGTGAACCTGGCCCAGGCCTGGGCCGAGGCGTTCCTGGACGAGACCGGGCAGTTCGTGGCCGTGACCGGCGGCGGCTCCGGCACCGGCATCGCGGCCCTCATCGACGGCCGGGCCGACATCGCGGACGCCTCGCGCCGGATCAAGCCCAAGGAGATCGAGCTGGCCCGGAAGAACGGGGTGGAGCCCGTGGAGTTCGCCGTGGCGGTGGACGGCCTGTGCGTCATCGTGAGCGACAAGAACCCCATCGACGCCCTCACCGTGGACGAGGTGGGACGGCTGTTCCGGGGGGAGCTCAAGAACTGGAAGGCCCTGGGCGGCCCCGACCGGCCGGTGACCCTGTACGGGCGGCAGTCCAACTCGGGCACCTACGTGTTCTTCCAGGAGCACGTGCTGGGCAACCGGGACTACGCCCAGACCATGAACCGCATGAACGGAAACGCCCAGATCCTGGAGGCCGTGGCCCGGGACGCCTCGGCGGTGGGTTACGTGGGCATCGGCTACGTGGTGGACGAGCACGGCAACGTCCGAAAGGGCATCAAGCCCCTCAAGATCAAGACCGCCTCGGGAGAAGCGTTGAGCCCCCTGGATCGGGAGGCCGTGAAGGCCGGCCGCTACCCCTTGGCCCGGGCCCTGTACCAGTACACCAACGGCACCCCCCGCGGCGTGGTGGCCGAGCTCCTGAAGTTCGAGCTGTCGGAAGCGGGGCAGAGGATCGCGGAGGAGCAAGGGTTCTACCCCGTGGGCGGGGAGCTCCTCGAAAAGAACCGGAAGGCATTGGGCGAGTAACCGGTCTTCGTCGCCAACCGCCCCCTCGAACAAAGGCCCCGCCTCGGCGGGGCCTTTGTCGTTGTCGACCCAGCGCTCGAACGGGCGCCTGGGGGGTATTTTGTCGGTTTCACAGCGGTGTCCCACCTCAGACCGCGGCCCTCCCCCGCTCTCCGGTGCGGATGCGGATCGCGTCGTGCACCGGGCTCACGAACACCTTGCCATCCCCGATCTTGCCGGTGCGGGCCGCGGCCACGATGGCGTCGGCCACGGCTGCGGCCATGGGCTCCTCCACCACCACCTCCACCTTCACCTTCGGCACGAAGTCCACCGTGTACTCTGCACCACGGTAGAGCTCCGAGTGCCCTTTCTGCCGGCCGAACCCCCGGACCTCGGTCACGGTGATCCCCCGCACCCCGAGGTCGTGGAGGGCCTCTTTCACGGCATCGAGCCGGAAGGGTTTGAAAATCGCCTCGATCTTTCGCATGGGATCGATCTCCTCTCCTCGTTCGTTTCGTCGCCGATGGGGTCGAGCGGTCGAGGGCCCGGTCGCCGCCGCCACGCACAGGGCCTTCTGCCGCTCGGTCCCCACTCCCTACACGAACCGTGCCAGGCCGGCACGGCCTCGGCCCACCTCCCTGGCGGAACGAGGCGGAACGGGGAATCTCCGCCAAAAAACACAATTGTCCCAAAGAAATACATGGATACATTTTTGTCTAATACAATACTTAACGATTCGATTTTGTCTCACGCCCCCCACCCCGCCTTTCACTCCGAGAGAAGAAAACCACAGACATCTCAGTGCGTTACACCGTCTGTCCCCTCCAAGACGGACCGGCTGGCACGCCTTTGGCACGGAACCCGCGATGTCGCCGCCGCGACAAGGACCCCAACCAGCAAAGGAGACGGTACGATGAAACACGCGATCCGAAGGCTTTCCTCCGCAGGGCTTTTCGCCCTCGTTCTCACCGGGGCGGCGTGGGCGGCCGACGAGCCCCTCACCGCCGATGTCGTGCAGACCCATCTCAACTACGTGTGGACCCTGGTGGCCGCCTTCCTCGTGTTCTTCATGCAAGCGGGGTTCGCCATGGTGGAGGCCGGGTTCACCCGGGCCAAGAACGTGTGCAACATCCTGATGAAAAACTTCATGGACTTCGGGATGGGGGCGCTCGCCTTCTTCTTCGTCGGGTTCGGGCTCATGTTCGGGCTGTCGAACGGCTGGATCGGGACCTCTGGGTTCATGCTCCGCGATTTCGCCGTGGACGGGGACCCGTGGGTGTACGCCTTTTTCATGTTCCAGGTGGTGTTCGCGGCCACCGCGGCCACCATCGTGTCGGGTGCCGTGGCGGAACGGATGAAGTTCAGCGGGTACCTCGTGTTCAGCGCCCTCATGACCGCGATCGTCTACCCGGTGTTCGGCAGTTGGGCCTGGGGCAGCCTGTACAAAGGTGCCGGCTGGCTCGAGGGGCTGGGGTTCATCGACTTCGCGGGCTCCACGGTGGTCCACTCCGTAGGGGGCTGGGCGGCCCTTGCCGGCGCCATCGTGGTGGGGCCCCGGATCGGCAAGTACAAAAACGGTAAGCCCCAGGCCATCCCGGGCCACTCCATTCCGCTGGCAGCCCTGGGCGTGCTGATCCTCTTCTTCGGGTGGTTCGGGTTCAACCCGGGGTCCACCACCGCGGGCGACACCTCCATCGCCCTGATCGCGGTGACCACGGCCCTGGCGGGTGCGGCGGGGCTCGTCTCGACCATCTACTACACGTGGGTTCGGTTCGGGAAACCCGACGTGGGCATGACCCTGAACGGCTGCCTGGCCGGGCTCGTGGGCATCACGGCCGGCTGCGCCAATGTCAGCCCCCTGTCGGCCATCGTGATCGGGCTCGTGGCCGGGGTGCTCGTGACCGAGTCGGTGGTGTTCTTCGACCGGGTGGGGGTGGACGACCCCGTGGGCGCGGTGTCGGTGCACGGCGTGTGCGGGGCGTGGGGCACGCTGGCGGCAGGCCTGTTCAACTCGGCGGGGTTCTCCTGGAGCGTGGTAGGGGTGCAGGTTCTCGGGATCACCGTGGGCTTCGTGTGGGCCTTCGGTTCCAGCTTCGTGCTTTTCCAGATCCTGAAGGCGGTGATGGGGGTGCGTCTGAGCCCGGAGGAGGAGCTAACGGGCTGCGACCTGTCCGAGCACGGCCTGAGCGCATACCCCGAGTTCCTCTTTCCCACCGTGATCGGCTCCGCAGGCTCTGGACCCAACGACGGCTCCGAAGCGCGTCTGGACGCGGCCGGGAAACTGGCCTCCTCCGAAGCCTGATCCTGAAGCCGATGGACGTTTTCTCCGTCTCCAGCGAAAGGGGCAACCCCATGGGCACGAACACCATCATTGCGGCTGCTCTCGTCGCCGCCTTCATCACCGCGCCCGCCACCGCGGCCGACGTGGAGGACTGGCTGGCGCCTGCCAACTTCACGGGCAACGTGGCGTACGCTTCGGACTACGTGTTCCGCGGCGTCTCCCAAACGAACTCCAACTGGGCCGTCCAGGGCGGGCTCGACTACGCCGCCCCTGCCGGTGTGTACGTCGGCACCTGGGCCTCCAATGTGAGCTTCGGGGGGGGTGTGGAGATGGACCTCTACGGCGGATTCGCGTCGGAGGTCTCTGGAGTGTCGTATGACGTCGGGGTCGTCTATTACGCGTACCCAAAATCCAACGACGACCCGGAGATGAACTACTACGAAGCATCGCTCCGCCTCGGCTACACCCTGCCCGGCTGGGGGGCTCTTTCGCCGTCGGTGGGGCTCGGGTACTCATATTCGCCCGACTTTTTCGGGGAGGACGGGGCCGCCCATTACCTCGTCGCCGACGCCAGCCTCGGCCTCCCCCATGGCCTGACCCTCTCGGGCGAGGTGGGGTGGCAGACGGTGGAGGGCGACCAGACCACCGGGCACGGTCAAGGGCTCGACGGCGGTGATGGATTCGACTACGTGCATTACCGGGTGGGCATATCCGGATCGGTCAGGGGAATGGACCTCGACCTCAGCTACCACAACACCACCGAGCCTGACTTCCTCGGCGAGGACGTCGCAGACGGTCGGCTCGTGTTCACGGTGTCCCGTTCCCTCTGAACAGGTTGCACAGCCCACGGCCCCCAGCCCTTGTGGCCGGGGGCCTTTTGGGCTCTCCCGTGCCCGTGCCCCCCCCGCTCCCCTCGTTCAACCTCTGCAACGTGCCGCCCCCGGTGCTCGCCTCGGTGGCGTTCCAACGCCACCCCCGGCCGGTTCACATCCAGGGGGTCCGCCGCACCCACCGCCGGCTGTTCGCGTGGCTCCGGCGCACCCGGGATCCCCAGGACCGAAGCCGCCGGTTCCGGGAGTACATGGACGTGGCCTTCCGCCTCCACCAGTGGCGTGACGAGCCCGAAGGATCCGGACGCGCGAGTCTGCGGAACAGCTACTTCCGGTACCTGCGCGGATGGATGGTGGACTCGAACTCCCGAGAGGCCGCCGTCCTGAAGGCCTGGGCCGAGAGCCGGTTCGGGCTTCCTCCCTGCCATCACGAGGCCCCGATCCGGGGGCCTGACGACCCGTCGTACCTGCGCTACCGCACCGCCGCGGCCCGGGGCGAGGGGAGGACGAATGCCCTGCGCCTGCAGCTCGATCTCCTGTTCGAGTTCATCCAGGACGAGGTGCGGCGGCGGTACCCAGGGCCTCCGCGAGGTCTCACGCTGTACCGGGGCATCCACGACCTCGACGAGCACGAGGTGACGGCGCGCCCGGCCCGCGACCGGGTCGTGGTATGGCTCAACAACCTGGTGTCGTTCACCCGCGACGCGGAGCGGGCCTGGGAGTTCGGTACCCGGGTGCTGGAGGTGACCGTGCCCACGAGCAAGATCGTGTTCGACGGCCGCCTGCTGCACACGAGCCTGCTGGCCGGGGAGGAGGAGGTGCTGGCGCTGGGCGGTCAGGTGGAGGCAAAGGTGCGGTGGTGGTGACGGCCGGGGTGCGCGACCGGGCCCGGGCGGCGATGCTCGGCTTCGGAGTGGGCGACGCCCTGGGGGCCACGACCGAGTTCATGACCGCGGCGGAGATCCGGCATCGGTATGGGGTGCATCGGACCCTGCGGGGCGGAGGGTGGCTCGGGCTGCGGCCTGGTCAGGTCACCGACGACACCGGCATGCTTCTGGCCCTGGCCGAGGCCGTGGCGGAAACCGGGCGCTGGGACCTCGAGGCGATCGCCCAGGGGTTCGTGGCCTGGCTCCGGTCGCGGCCGGTGGACGTGGGCGCCACCTGCGCCCGAGGGATCCGGCGGCTCCTCGTGGAGGGCACCCTCCAAGCCGCCCCGGGAGAGTGGGACGCCGGAAACGGGGGCGCCATGCGGGCCCCGGCCGCCGGGATTGCGTCGCTGTCGAGCCCCCTTGCGGCGGGGACCCGGGCCGTACGCCAGGCCCGCATCACCCACAACCACCCCCTTTCCGACGCGGCGTCGGCCGCGGTGGCTCTCATGGTGCGGGCGGCCGTGCTCGGGCTTGGGTTCGAGGCCGTCGACCGGGTGGCCCGGGCCCTGGGCCGCAGGCATCCGGCGTTTCGGGCCACCGGCATGCGGCCGGTGGCGAGCCCTTACGTGGTGGACACCCTCAGGACCGTGCTCTACTTCCTCCGGACGACCGGGTCGTTCGAGGAGTGCCTGGTGGGGGTGGTGAACCAGGGGGGCGACGCCGACACGGCGGGCGCCATCGCAGGCGCCATCGCGGGCGGCCTCGGGGGCACGGCC
>JAADGT010000123.1 GCA_013152215.1 Deltaproteobacteria bacterium | reverse complement strand
GTGCGGCGGCCAAGGCGCGGCGGACCCGCGCCACGGCCGTGTGGGATGTGGGACCAGGGGGTTTTGCGCAGACCAGAAGGCCCGAACGGGGATCCGTCATCCCACCTCGCGCCTTCCCAGGAGCAGTTCGTCGCAGGCCGCCTCCACCCGGTCGAAGATCCGCTGGCGGATCTGGGGGGCGGTGCCCTCCACCGTGGCGCCGGCCGCGTTGCGGTGGCCCCCTCCCCCAAACTCCCGGGCGATCTCGGCCACGTCCACCCGACCCTTGGATCGGAACGCCACCCGGTACCGGCCGTCGGGTTCCTCCCGCAGCAGGAACCCCACCTCCACCCCGCACACGGACCGGGGGTAGTTCACGAAACCCTCCACGTCCTCCACGCCGGTGTGGGTGGCCCGGAACATCTCCTGGGTCACCACCACACAGGCGGCCTTGTCTCGGGGAGAGAGCTCGAGGGTTTCCAGCACGCGGCTGAGCAGCCTCAAACGATTGACCGGCTGCTGATCGTACACCATCTGGGCCACCCACGACGGATCCACGCCCCGGCCCACCATCCGCGAGGCGATCTCGAACGCCCGGGCGTTGGAGTTGGAGAACCGAAAACACCCCGTGTCGGTGAGGATGGCCGTGTAGATGTTCGTCGCGGCTGTGAAGCCGACCGGCACCTGGAGCCCCACGAGCACCTCGTAGACCAGCTCGGCTGTGGCGCAGGCTGCCGGATCCACCAGGTTGGCGTGGCCGAAGTCGCCGTTGCCCGGGTGATGGTCGATGTTGATCCACCGGGCTCCCCGCAGGGGCGCGAGGTCCACGCCGGGCCGGTCGGGGTTGCCGCAGTCCAGGAACACCACCGTGTCGTAGTCGTCCCGCTCCGGGCCGATGCCCACCCGTTCGGCCAGGGGCAGCCACACCAGGTTGGCGGGGACGCCGTCGGTGTTCACCACCTCGCAGGTCTTGCCAAGGGCCAGCAGGCCCGACAGCAACGCCAGCGAGGACCCAACGGCGTCTCCGTCGGGGTTGCGGTGAGATAGGATGAGCACCCGCCGGGCCGGGAGGAGGGCCCGGCGCACCTCAGCGATCCGGGTCTTCCGTTGCATCGCGCACGTCCTCTAGGACGGCCTGGGTCCGCAGGGCCCGTTCGAAATCTTCGTCGTAGACGAACTTGAGCTCCGGAACCACCTTGATCCGCAGACGGGCACCGACCGCCCGGCGCACGAAGGCCCGGGCGCTGTCGAGGCCCTTCTGGGTCTCCGAGCGCTGGGGGGCCTCTCCCAGCACCGTGTAGTAGACCCGGGCGTGGCGCAGATCGGCGCTGACCCGCACCCCCGTGATGGTCACGAACCCCACCCGGGGATCCTTGATCTCCCGCTGGAGCACCCAGGCGATCTCGTGGTGGAGCAGGTCGGCCACCCGTTGGGCCCGCCGTGATTCCATGGATGGCTCCTGTAAAGGCTGGGAGGCTGGAAGGCGAGAAGGCCAGAGGCCCTCGGTCCCCCGCCCCCGGCAGTCCCTCGGCGCGAGAAACCGCCCCCGAATCAGAAATGCAGGATCTCCCGATCCACGGTCAGGATCTGGGCCAGGTGCTGGTCCTCCACGAACTGGAGCACCCCCTCCAGGACTCGGTCGGCCAGGGGAGCCGACCCCGAAACCACGGCGAACCCGATCGTGGCCCGCTGGTGCAGGTCGAGGCTGTCCACCTCGGCCACGCTCACCGGAAACCGGTTGCGTACTCGGTCCACCACCCGCCGCACCACGGAGCGCTTCTCCTTGAGGCTGTGGGCCTCGGGGATGTACAGGTCGAACCGGGCCACTCCGATCACCATGGGGGGGCTCCGAGCTATGCCTCGTCAGCGGCCTTTTCCTCCATCACGAAGAACTCCACCACATCGCCCTCTTTGATGTCGTTGTAGTTCTGGATGGATAGACCGCACTCCATGCCCTCGCGCACCTCGCGCACGTCGTCCTTGAACCGTTTGAGGCTCGCCAGGGTGCCCTCGTACACCACCACGTTGTCCCGCAGCAGCCGCACCCGAGCCGAGCGCTGGGCCACGCCCTCGGTCACGTAGCACCCGGCCACGGTGCCCACCTTGGGCACCCGGAACAGCTGCCGTACCTCGGCCCGTCCCAGGACCTTCTCCTCGATGGTCGGCGCGAGCAGCCCCTGCACGGCCTTGTTCAGGTCGTCGATGGCGTCGTAGATGACGTTGTACAGCCGGATGTCCACCCCCTGCTGGTCGGCTAGCTGGGAGGCCTTGGACTCGGGCCGCACATTGAACCCGATGATGATCGCCTGGGATGCCGCAGCCAGGTTCACGTCGTTCTCGGTGATCCCGCCAACGGCCCCGTGGATCACCCGGACCCGGACCTCGTCGGTGGAGCGCTCCTCCAGGGCCTTGGTGAGGGCCTCCACCGACCCCTGCACGTCGGCCTTGACGATGAGGTTGAGGTCCTGTACCTCGCCCTCCGCGAGCTGAGCGTGGAGGTCCTCCAGGCTGACCCGTCTGGTCTTGGCCATCTCTTCCTGCCGGGCCTTCTCGGCGCGGCGTGTGGCGATCTGTTTCGCCACCCGTTCGCTTTCCACCACCTGGAACGCCTCACCGGCCGTGGGCACTCCGCCGAGACCCAGGACCTCCACCGGGATCGACGGCCCGGCCTGCTTGACCCGCTTGCCCTGGTCGTTGATCAGGGCCCGGATCCGGCCGTAGTGTTGGCCCGCCAGGACCACGTCGCCCACCTTGAGGGTGCCCTCCTGCACCAGCACCGAGGCCACGGGGCCTCGTCCGCGGTCCACCCGCGCCTCGATCACCACGCCGCGGGCGGGCTTGTCCGGGTTGGCCTTGAGGTCCAGCAGCTCCGCCTGAAGGGCGATCATCTCGAGCAGGTCGTCGATGCCGTCGCGCTTCTTGGCCGAGACCGGCACGCAGATCACGTCGCCGCCCCACTCCTCGGGCACCAGTCCGTGCTCGGTTAACTGGCGCTTGACCCGCTCGGGATCCGCGTCGGGCTTGTCCATCTTGTTGATGGCCACGATGATGGGAACGCCGGCCGCCTTCGAGTGGTCGATGGCTTCGATGGTCTGGGGCATGATGCCGTCGTCCGCCGCCACCACGAGCACCGTGATGTCGGTGACCTTGGCGCCACGGGCCCGGAGCGCGGTGAACGCCTCGTGCCCCGGAGTGTCGAGAAACACCAGCTTGCCCCGGCCGGTCTCCACCTCGTAGGCCCCGATGTGCTGGGTGATCCCGCCGGCCTCGCGATCGGCGACCCGGGTCTCCCGGATGGCGTCGAGCAGGGAGGTCTTTCCGTGGTCCACGTGGCCCATGACGGTGACGACGGGGGGCCGGGGCTCGAGGTCCTCGGGCCGGTCCTCGCTCTGGGCCAGCATCTCCTCCTCGCCCACCTGGTAGCTCTCGACCTCGTACCCGAACTCCGACGCCACCAAGGCCGCGGTCTCCACGTCGATGGTCTGATTGATCGTGGCCAGGACCCCGAGCCCCATCAGCTGGCGAATCAGCTCGGTGGCCTTCACCCCCATCCTCTGGCTCAGGTCCGAGACCGTGATCACCTCGCCGATGCGGATTCGGCGCTTCTGGGCCTTGGGCGCCACCGTGGTGGGGGCCTGAGGGGCTGCTTTCCTCTGGGGCTTGGCCTGGACCTCCCGCTTGGCCCTCTTTCCCTTCTTGCCCTTGCGGGCCTTGCGGGCCGCCTTCGACGCCTCGCGCTCCTCCTTGGACATCTGGTACGAGGGCGGCGGGGTAGGCTGCTCCGGCAGGTGGTGGATGAACCGAACCACCTTGAGCTTGAACTTCTCCTCCCCCTCGGCCGGCTCCTTGGCCCCTTCCTCGGCGGGCTCCTGGGCCTCGGCCGCAGCCTCGGCCTCGGGCGCGGGAGGCGGCTCCTCGGCCGGCGGGGCGGGCTCCGGTTCCGAAGCCGCGGTTTCCTCCTCTGGTTCGGGGGCTTCTGCCCGTGCGGGCGCCTCCGCCTCGGCAGGGCCGGCCTCGCCCTCCCCCTGGGGCTCCGAAATCGGCTCCTCGCCGGGTGCCTCGGCTGCTTCGGCCTCGGCAGGAGCGGCCTCGGCCGCCGGCTCCTCCGGCGGCGGGGTCTCCTCCTTCTTCCGGCGACGGCGCACCACCTTCGCCGGCTTCGGCGTCGGGGCGGCCTCGGTCTCGGGCGTCTGCCCCGCGCCCAGCGTGCCCAACGCCTTCTCGAGGTCGGCCTCGTCCACGGGCGAAAGGTGGCTTCGGACCTTGACGCCCAGATCGGTCAGGGCGCCCAGCAAGGCCTGAACCTCCACACCGTGCTTCTTCGCGGCTTCAAATACGCGGATCTTCGCCATTCCCGCCTTCCTGCCAGGGACAGATCGTGTCATGCGCCCCGAGGGCGCTACCCTTCGGTTTCTCGAACGGATCAGCCGGCCTGGGGGAGTTCCGGGTCCGAGGCGCCCGGCTCGGCCCCCTCGTTGTCTCCCTCGTCTTCTTGCTCGGACGCTTCAACCGGTTCGGATTCATCAGCCGGGGATGGGGACTCCGGACCCGCCTCCGGAACCTCCGGCTCCCCTCCGGTCTCTTCCGGCGGCGCGGCCTCGCTCGTGGCGGCGATCAGCTCCGCCTCGAAGGCCTTCTTGGCCGCCTCACGCAGGGCTTCGGCCTCCTCCGTGCCCAGGCCGAGGGCTTCGCACAGTTTGGGGACCGGGATCTCGGACAGATCCTCCAGGGAGTGCACGTCGATCCGGCCGAGCAATGCCACCTTGAGGGGGTCCATGCCGGGAAGCCGCAGGATCTTGCCCCGCTCCTCCTCCCTGCGCCGGGCCTCCTGCTCGGTGATGATGTCGAGCCGCCACCCCATGAGCTTCGCCGCGAGCTTCACGTTCTGGCCCCTGCGGCCGATGGCGAGGCTCAGCTGGTCCTCCGGCACGATCACCGTCATGGCGTGCCGCTCCTCGTCCACCAGCACCCGGGAGATCTGCGCCGGGGAGAGGGCATTGGCCGCGAACATGGCCGGCTCCTCGTTCCACACCACGATGTCGATCCGTTCGCCCCGCAGCTCCTGGACCACGGCTCGAACCCGGCTCCCGCGAACGCCCACGCAGGCGCCCACCGGGTCCACGTCCGGATCGTGGGAGACCACGGCGATCTTCGCCCGTTCGCCCGGGTCGCGGGCACAGGCCTTGATCTCCACCAGGCCCTCCCGGATCTCGGGTACCTCCGCCTCGAACAGCTTCTTCACGAAGTCCGGATGGGTCCGCGACAGGACCAGCTGCGGCCCCCGGGACTCCTTTTGCACCTTGAGGAGCAGCGCCCGGATCCGATCGCCCTGGCGGTAGTTCTCGCTTCGGATCTGCTCGGAGTGGGGCAGCACCGCGTCGGTGCGCCCCAGGTTCACGATGATGTCGCCGCGCTCGAACCGCTGGACGATGCCGTTGATGATCTCGCCACGGCGGCCGATGAACTCGCTGTAGATCAGCTCGCGTTCGGCCTCCCGGACCTTCTGGATGATCACCTGCTTGGCCACCTGGGCCGTGATCCGGCCCATCTCCCCCAGCTCCAGGGGAATGCCGAGCTCGTCGCCCACCTCGCACTCGGGATCGTACTTCTCCCGAGCCTCTTGCAGGCTGATCTGGGTGTAGGAGTCCTCCACCTCCTCCACCACGGTCATGTATTCGAAGATCTGGACGCGGCCGGTCTCCTCGTCGAACTGGGCCTCGATCTCGCGATTGCCCAGTTGCCGCCGGGCGGCCGTGGCCATGGCCTGCTCCAGGGCGTCGATCAGCACCTCCCGGTCGATGCCCTTCTCCCGGACCACTTGGTCGATGACTCGGTTCAGGTCTTTCATGGTGTCCCCGCTGGTTCGGTGTCTTTAGCGTGTCTGGCCGCCGCTCAGAACCGGATCTCCGGGTCGAGGTTCGCCTCCCGGATCGACGCGAGCGGAATTCGCGTCGTGGTTCCGGAATCGTCCTCCACCAAGACCGTCTGGTCCCCGCCCAGCCCCCGGTTGACGCCGCGGAACGTTTTGCGGCCTCCCAACGCCTCGGTGGTCTTCACCACGACCCGCTCCCCCACGAACCGCTCGAAGTGCTCGGGCCGGGTGAGGGGCCGGCGGATCCCCGGGCTGGACACTTCCAGCACGTAGGCCCCCCGGATGGGGTCGGCCACGTCCATGTGGGCACTCAGTTCCCGGCTGAGGCGGGCGCACTCGTCGAGCGTGATCCCACCCGGTCCACCAGGAGGCGCAGGACCAGCCGGCCGGCCTCGGTCCGAAGCCGCAGGTCCACCACCTCGTATCCCGCGTCCTCGACCACCGGGGCCAGGAGTTCCTGGATCTCGATTTCCTTGGGACTTTTCTGCATGGCCGCGCCAAAACGAAAAAAGTGGGCGAACGGCCCACTTCGGAGTGCCTCGAAGCGAAGAGCGAAAGGGTAACAGCGAAAGCCCTTTGTGTAAAGACGAAATTTCAGATTCCGAGCCACGCCGTGGCCTGGAACGCCGTGGCCACGATCAGGGTGCCGACGAGACACAGCCCCAGGTACAGGGCGAACATCCTGGGCTTGAACAGGGTGAGGAACACCCCCATCACCGGCAACGCCGTGACCGGCCCCCCAACCAGGAACGCCATGCCGGCCGCGCGGGAGATGGCCAGGTCGCTGAACCCGAACAGGATGGCCGAGGCCGTGATCTGGGTGATGTGCAAGGGCACCACGGCCAGGGTGAGCCCCAGCACCGCCAGCGGATCTCCCGAGACCAGGAGCCGGTCGATCCACTCGTTGGGCACGTAGCGGCGGGCGAGCACCTCGATCAGCACCCCGATCAACACGTACTTCCCCACCTTGACCCCCCCTTCCCATGCCTTTGCCAGGAACACGAGCACCGGGTTGCCGCCGCGTGCCTCCACCCGCTTGCTGAGCATCTCGTTGCAGTGGCAGCGGAGGATCTCCTCTGGGTAGTCCGGGTCGTGGAAGTTGCCCTTGGGAAGCTCCTTGCGGAACAGGGTCTCCAGGCGCAGCCCCCTCGTCTCGAACCAGTGGGTGACCCCGCCGGCGAACAACCCCATGAACACGGCTGCGGCGAGCTCGGCGTTGGCCCAGAACGGACCCAGGTTCTTCACCGCCAGGGTGTAGCCCGCGGGGCTCATGAGGGGCGAGGCGACCAGCAGGCTCATGGCCGGGGCCAGGGGGAGCCCGCCCAGGATCAGGCTGATGGTGAGCGGCAGGATCCCGCAGGCGCACAGCGGGCTCACGATACCGAGCACCGTGGCCACCAGCACGGCCCACGGCCCGTACCGGGTCAGGGCCCGACGGATCTTCAGGTGCCATTTCTTGGTGCGGATCCACGCCTCCAGGGCGACCCCCAGGGCGAAGTAGGGCCAGATCGCGCCGATCTCGGCCAGCATGTCCTGGCCCACGGCCGACACCTCGTGGAAAAGCGCCATGGAACTCTCCGGTCGTTACCCCGGCAACGAAATGGGCTCGTTTGTCCGGCGGCAGGGCAAGGGACCCGCCTCCCGATCCGGGGGCCGTACCCCCACAAGGCGACCCCGTTTTCGCGTGCTCGGACGAAGGAAGGCAGTGGATACCCGAGCCTCAAGGAAAAGTTGCGGCCTCCCAGCCGACACCCGCTCACAGATCGTTCATCACGGCCAGCACCCGGGCCCGGGCGACCAGGTAGTCCCGCAAGGCCCGGGCGTGGTCGGTACGGGCCGCCGTCAAACCCAGCTCCGCATCCGTCACGTCTAGGGCGGTCCCCACCCCGTACCGGTACGAGGCCTCGGCCAGCTCCAGGGCCCTGCGGGCCTGCTCGATGTTCTGGCCCGCGGCCTCGATGATCTTCTCCGCCTCCTCCACGGCGTCGAGGGCCACCTTGGCCTCCAGAGCGATGCCCTGGCGGGTCTGGTCCAGGGCAATCTGCACGTCGCGCAGTTGGCTCCGGGCCTGGGCGATCTTCCCCCGGGTCTTCCCCGAGTCGAAGAACGGCCAGGTCATCTGCACCCCCACCGACCACTGCTCACGCCGGAAATCCAGCCGGTCCCACTCCTGGGTCGCGAACCCGTACTCGGCCCTCAGCCCGACGGTGGGCTTGTCCTCGGCCCTGGCCAGGGTCAGGTTCTTCTGGGCCAGGTCTCGGGCCTGGACCAGAGCCTGGAGCTCCGGCCGTCTTTCCCAGGCGCGCTCGATCACCGCCGAAAGGTCCCTCACAGGCAGCGGTGGCTGATCCAGCTCGCCCTGGGGTTCCAAAGGGGCGTCCTGGGGGCGGGCCAGCAGGTTGTTGAGCTTGGCCACAGCCTGCCGCACCCGGTTCCGGGCCTGGATCACCGGGGGGCGGGCGTTGGCCACGGCCACCCGGGCGCGGACCACCTCGAACTCGTTGACCACGCCGGCCTGGAACCGCTTGCGGGCCACGTCGAGGTGCCGCTTCTTCTGGGCGAGGGTCTCCTCGGCCACCTCCACGAGGCGTTGGGCCAGCAGCAGGTCGTAGAACGCCTCGTGGACCTGGAGCTTTACGTCCCGCTCCACTGCTTCCTGCTGCCACCTCGCCTGTTCCCGGGCGACCCGGGCGATCTCGATGGCGGTGGACACCCGTCCCCACGAGAAGAGGATCTGGTCCAGGGTGCCTTTGAGGGAGTAAAAATCGACCTCCTCCGGCGGAATGAACCCGTCGAACAGATCGAGAAAGCTCTCGTCATAGCTGCGGCGGTAGGCCGCCTCCAGCCCCAGGCGAGGGTAGGCCTGGCTCTTGACCTCGGTGATCCGGCCCTCCAGCTGCCGGATCCGCTCCCGGGCCCGGAGCACCTCGTGGTTTCGTTCCAGGGCCAGGGACACCGCGCCCGGCAGGTCCAGCCGGAGAGGACTCTGGGCCGGTTCCTGAGCCCGGACCGGTCCCCCGGCCGCCGCAATCCACACGAATCCAGCCGCCGCCCACACCGTCCAACGCTTCATGCACGTCCTCCTGTAGGGGAACCTCCTCGAACCTCGCGTCGTTCTTGGCTGAATGGAGATTCAGGAGCGTACCCTACGCTCTCCCGATCCCGGTTGCAACCCCTGCTGGCCCTGGGGGCCTACCCCGGGTAGACTGGCCAGCGCCTTGTGCCGAAACGAAACCGAGACACCGGCCCCCCGGGAGGCTCGCGACGATGCGCCGGGCGCAACGGTTTTCGAACCCTTGGAAGCGGGTGGGCGTGTTCGCTTGCGACCACCTGGCCCACCAGGATTTCGCCGGCATGGTGAGTCCCTATCACGTGCTGCGCGAGAAGCGCTGCTTTCCGAGGGGGTGTATCTACTTCCGATGGCGGTGCCGCCGTCTCGAGAAGGGGAAACCTTGCAAACGCAAGTTCCGCCACGTGGGTCGCCTGTGCCGGGGGTGTCGCGAGTACGACGAGGAGAAGGTGCACCAACAACCACGCCTCCTGCTCACACCGGGGCAGTGGTTGGACTACCGCCGGGAGCTCGAGGCGTTCGAGGTGTGGTTCGACGAGACCGTCGGCCGGCGGGTGGAGGTGACCGGCGAGGTGGCCGAGGTCAAGCCCAGCTTCGTGCGCGAAGTGGACGCGGGGGCCCGGGTACGCTATCAGGGGTTCCTGGTGGTGCTGGCAGGGGCTCATCTCGACTGGACCCGGATCGACGCGCCCGTCTATCTCAAGGTGTCTCGCTCGGCCCAAGACCGGCACGCGTTTCGGGCGGGAGACCGAATCGAGTGCGTGGCCACCCTGGGCCAGGACCGGGGGAGGATCGTGCTGGGCCGGGTCGGCCGGGTGGAGGTGCTGAAACGGGGGCAGGGCCGGGTGTGGACCGCTGCGGAGGGCCTGGCGGCCAAGCACACGGCCTCCACGTTCTCGTGCCAGCCCGAAGCGTGCCTGCGGTGCCCGGACGGGACCCTGCTCGACGTGTTCCAGGACGCCGGCGGAGTGGTTCGGCGCTACCGCAGGATGCTCTGCCTGGAGGGCCTATCGTCCCCGGAGCTGTGCCCGAGGTGGACGGCGGGGGGCGGTGGGCCGTGATGGGGAGGAGCCCGGTTTTTTGCTAATCCCAACGAAAGCATTGCCAGACCCCTGCCCCTTTCCCTCGGAGAGTGCGGGGTGGGAGCCTGGTGGAGAGCCGGGTGCGGCCCCTTAGCTCGCCGCGCCATCCGAACATCCGGATCGCCGCCGGACTGCGGGGGTTCCGCTATCGTCGCCTGGACCGACGGGCAGACGACGGCATGAGACGGCGCGGCGATCGGATGCCGCACTCGCGCCCGGCCGGAACCAGGTCCCCA
>JAADGT010000145.1 GCA_013152215.1 Deltaproteobacteria bacterium | reverse complement strand
GGCCGGGCGCGAAGCCGAGCGTTGAGATTCGCCGCGCAGGCACAAGACACGGGAGTTGGTTTCATCACGGGTGCGTGCAAAGGGTACCATTTCGCGGTCCGGGCGCCGGAGGCGCTGCGCGGCGAGCATAGGGGCCGCGCCCGGCTCTCCGGCAGACCCCATGCCCCCCGGGCTTTGACCGCCGGGTCGGAAGCCAGTTGGAAGAGGACGGGTCGTGGTCCCACGACTTCGCTTTGGCCACAGTGTTTTTGCTCTTTTTCTGGTTTCTGTCCCCTGAACTCTGGCTCCTGACACCCATTCCCGCCGCTCCGGACCAACGAAAGTTGCCTTCCCGTTGTAGGGCCCCGCAGGGGCCTGATGGGGCTTCCCCCTGCCGGGGTTCTTCTCCCCTCCGGGTGGGGAAACCTCCCCTGCCGGGGAATGTTCCCCTGGTTCCCGGCTTCCCAAAGGCGGCCGCCCGGGGCTCGCGGGGGGACCGCCTCCGCCGGGAGCCCCCGCCCGGGGCCGGTTTCCGCCCCACCCGGGAGTGCGTCCTTCCCCTGGCACACCCCTTGCTACTCCCTCCGGCGCACGCAAACACGGTTTATGAACGCCGGAGGAGCCCCATGGAGGAGAAGCGCTACTGGAACGAAGAGATCGAGACCCTGTCGCGGGAGTCGCTGGAGGCCTACCAGCTCGAGCAGCTCAAACAGCATCTCGACTTCGCCTATTCCAACGCCCCCTACTACCGGGAGGCGTTCGACGACGCCGGCGTGAAGCCCTCCGATCTTCGCCACCTGGAGGACCTCACCCGGTTCCCGTTCACGAACAAGAAGATCGAGCGCGACCGCCAGGTGGCCTACCCCGACCTGGGCGACATGGTGGCGGTGCCCGAACGGGAGATCGTGTTCGTGGCCGCCTCGAGCGGCTCCACCGGCGTGCCCACCCTGAGCCCGTTCACCCGGCGGGACTTCGAGGAGTTCCAGGACGTGCAGGCCCGCCTGTTCTGGGCCACGGGCATGCGCCCCACGGACCGGTACGTGCACGCCCTGAACTTCACCCTGTTCGTGGGTGGCCCCGACGTGATCGGGGCCCAGAAGCTCGGGGCCCTGTGCATCTGGGCCGGCGCGATCCCATCCGACCGGCTGCTGTTCATCCTGAAGGAGTTCAAGCCCACCACCACCTGGACCACCCCTTCGTACGCCTGGTACCTGGGCGAGACCGCCCGCAAGCAGGGGATCGATCCGGCCCGGGACCTGGCGATCCGGCGGATCATCGTGGCCGGCGAGCCCGGGGGTTCCATCCCGGCCACCCGGCGGGCCATCGAGGAGCTGTGGGACGCCGAGGTGTACGACTTCTACGGCCTCTCCGACATCTTCGGTGCCAATGCGGGCATGTGCGAGGCCAAGGACGGCCTCCACGTGGCCGAGGACCACACCCTGGTGGAGGTGCTCGACCCGGAGAGCCTCGAGCCGGTGGCCGAGGGCGAGCCGGGGGAGCTGGTGCTGACCACCCTCCGGAAGCGGGCCCGGCCCATGATCCGGTTCCGCACCGGCGACATCGTCAAGTGCGTGCGGGAGCGGTGCTCGTGCGGCCGCACCCACGCACGCATCTACATCCACGGTCGCATCGACGACATGTTCATCGTGTCGGGCGTGAACGTGTTCCCCAGCGACATCGAGTACGTGGTCCGGAACATCGAGGGCCTGACCGGCGAGTACCGCATCGTGGTGTACACCGAGCAGCACCTGACCAAGTTCGACGTGGAGGTGGAGAAGGAGCGCTCCTGCTCCCGGCCCGACGAGGAGCTGGCCCGGGAGGTGTCGGAGCGGGTCAAGGTCCGGTCGGGGGTTCGGCCGAAGAACGTGAAGATCCTCGAGGACGGCGCACTGCCCCGAGCCACCCACAAGGCCAAGCGGCTCGTGGACCTGAGAAAGAACGCGCAGTGAGGTGTCGCGGGGGCCGGCCCGCGTCCCCGACTCTTTCGAGCCCTTTCCACAACAGAGGAGATCCGCCATGGCAGTCAAGAGCCCGGAGCACTACCTCAAGCGCGCCAAGGCCATGCGGCCCCGCGTGTTCATGGACGGAAAACTGGTGGAGGACATCACCGAGCACCCCGTGACCCGCACGGTGGTGGAGGCCAACCTGGCCAGCTACGAGTGGGCCCTGGATCCGGAAGGGGGCAAGGTCCTCACCCGGCCCAGCCATCTCACGGGCGAGCCGTGCAACATCTACAACACCCTGAACCGGAGCACCGACGACCTGATCCAGAGGGCCGCGGCCGGCCTGTACGCGGCCGAGCACCTGGGCACCTGCATCTACCGCTGCGTGGGCTGCGACGCGTTCAACTCGCTGGCCGCCACGACCTACGAGATGGACCAGGCCCTGGACACGTCCTACCACGGCCGGCTCATGGACTTCCTCCGGTACGTGCAGGACGAGGACCTGACCGTGGCCGGGGCCATGACCGAGCCCCGGGGCCGGCGGGACCAGAAGCTCCAGCAGTGGACCGACCCGGACCTTTCGCTCCACGTGGTGGACCGCAACGACAAGGGCATCGTGGTGCGGGGGGCCAAGATCAACATCTCGGGGGCCTACGCCTGCGACTGGACCATCGTGATGCCCTCGGGGGCCCGCCGGGCGGGCGAGGAGGACTACGCGGTGTCGTTCGCCGTGCCCAACGGCGAGAAGGGCGTGACCTACATCTGCCAGTACACCCCCTACTCGGCGGAGCGGGAGATGGCAGAGGACCCCTGGGAGCTGGGCAACCCCCGGTTCGGCCAGCGTGAGACCTCGATGATCGTGTTTGAGGACGTGTTCGTGCCGTGGGAGCGGGTGTTCCTGTGCGGCGAGACCCGCTACGCCGGCCGGATCGTCACCCGGTTCGCCCAGATCCACCGCATGGTCTGCGGGGGGTCGTGCAAGGTGGGGTTCGGGAAGATCCTGATCGGGGCGGCCCGGCTGATCCAAGAGTACAAGGGCCTCGAGAAGGTGCCCCACATCAACGACCAGATGACCGAGATGATCACCCTGCTCGAGACCGTGAGGGCCTGCTCCAAGGCGGCCGCCATCGAGGGCAAGGAGGTGGTGCCCGGCTCCGGGGTGTACGTGCCGGACGACCTGCTCGGCAACGTGTCCAAGCTCAACATCTGCAACGCGTTCTGGAGAATGATGGCTTTGGCCGGGGACATCGGAGGGGGGTTGCTGGTGACCATGCCCAGCCTGAAGGAGCTGAAGAACCCCGAGACCCGCCGGTACCTGGAGAAGTTCTACAGCTTCGGCGCGGACGTGCCCGCCGAGAACATCCTGAAGATCACCAAGCTGCTGCAGAACTGGACCGCGGGGCTCCACGGGGTGGGCACCTGGCACGGGGCCGGCCCCGTGCAGGCGCAGAAGATCATGGTGCAGCGCCTGGCCGACTACGAAGAGATGAAGGAGCTGGCCATGAAGATGGCCGGGATCCCCGAGCCGGCGCCGAGCCAGGAGGAAGCGTCATGAGCACGTACCGGCCGAAAGATCGGGTCAAGGCGGCGTTCCGCCGCACCTTTGCCGACCGGGTCCCGAGCTACCCCATCCTGGGGGCCTACACGGTGAACCTCACGGGAGCCGATCTGAGGGACTTCTACACCCAGGCCAAGCCCCTGGCCGACGGGCAGCTCGCGGCCCTCGACGCCTACGAGCCGGACATCCTGGTGCTGATGCGGGATCTGCTCACCGAGGCCGAGGCCATGGGCAGCGAGGTGGAGTTCCCCGAGGGCCAGATGTGCCAGATCCGGCGCTACGCCCTGGCCGACGAGCCCGAGAAGCTGGCCCGGCTGTCCCCGCCCGACGTGCGCAACGACGGCCGGTTCCCCTGCTACTGGGAGGCCTGCCAGATGGTGGCGAGCCAGGTCCGAGACGTGCCCGTGGGAAGCCTGCTGGTGGGGCCCTGGACCATCGCCGCCAACCTGCGGGGCGCCGAGAACCTGATCTTCGACGCCATGAAGCGGCCCGACTACGTCCGCGACCTGCTGGAGCTCACCACCCAGGTGGCGGTGGACGCGGCCGTGGCCGCCCAGGAGGCGGGGGTGGGGGTGAGCTACTCCGAGGCGGCCGCCTCGTGCAGCCTGATCTCCCCCAAGATCTACCGGGAGTTCGTCAAGCCGGTGCACCGCCGGCTCACCGACGAGCTGAAGAAGCGAAAGATCGCGGTGACCCTGCACATCTGCGGGTACATCGATCCCATGATGGAGGACGTGGTGGACACGGGCATCGTGGCGCTTTCGATCGACAGCGCCACGAGCCTGGAGAAGATGATCGAGGTGAACCAGAAGAGGGTGGTGATCATCGGCAACGTGCCGGTGACCACCTTCGAGCAGGGCACCCCGGAGGACATCGAGGCGGAGGTGCGGCGGTGCGTGGACACGGCCGCCCCCCACAGCGCGTTCATCCTGTCGTCGGCCTGCGAGCTGTCGCCCGCGGCCAAGCCGGAGAACGTGGCCCACTTCGCCCGGTTCGCCAAGGAGTACGGGCGCTACGAGAACCTGGGCCTCGCGGCCGGAGGGGGAGATGGCTGAGCCCCGGGTGGTGATCGTGGGGGCCGGCGGGGCGGCCCATGCCCTGACCGGCCTGCTGCGGGCGCTGGGCAACGACGCCCAGATCGACATCTTCACCGACCGCCCCTACGCAGGGTACGTGGTGTGCGAGCAGCCCTATTTCCTGCGGGGACGGGTGGGGTTCGACGACATGTTCTACGCCCGCAAGGGCTGGTACGAGAAGGTGGGGGCGCGGATCCACTACGAGACCCCGGTGCAGGCGGTGGACCGGGAGCGAAAGGTGGTGGAGACCTCTGCCGGGGCGTTCCCCTACGACGTGCTGGTGCTGAACACCGGGGCCGAGCCGGCTGCCCCCCCCATCCCGGGGCTCGACGGGGTGCGGGAGTACCACCTGACCTCGGACGTGCGGCGGTGCCTCTCCTTCGCCGAAGCCGTGGACGGGGCCCGGCGGGCCGTGGTGATCGGGGCCGGCGCCATCGGGCTGGAGGTGGCCGAAGGCCTGGTGGAGCGGGGGTTCGAGCGGGTCACCGTGGTCGAGGGGGAGGGGCACGTGCTCCCCCGGGCCCTGGACCCGGACCTGGCCGCGGGGCTGGAGCAGCGGATCCGGGACCGGGGGGTGGATCTGCGCACGGGCGTCCGGGTGCGGTCGGTCCGCACCGAGGGCCCGGACAAGGTGGTCGAGCTTCCCGACGGGGAGATCCGGGCCGACTTCGTGCTGCTGGCCACGGGGGTGCGGCCGCGGGTCGAGCTGGCCCGGGCGGCCGGGCTGGAGATCGGCCCCACCGGCGGGATCGCGGTGGACCCGTTCCTGCGCACCCGCGACCCCTCGGTGTACGCGGTGGGCGACTGCATGGAGACCTGGGAGCGGATCACGGGTCACCGCCGGCCGGTGCTGCCCATGCTCGCCTCCCACACCAACCGCTCGGGTCGGCTGGTGGCCCGGAACATCCACCACGGCCCGCGGTTCGAGTACCCGGGCACCTGCCTGCCCTTCGGCATCGAGCTGTTCGGGGTCACCGTGGCCACCTGCGGGCTCACCGGCGCCCTGGCCGAGCGGTGGGGTCTCGACACGGTGGCGGTGCGGTCCCGGGGGGTGCTGGCCAAGCCGCAGCTCGGGGGCGAGCGCGTCGAGATCAAGGTGCGCGCGCTGCGGACGAACGGGCGCATCGTTGGGGTCCAGGCGGTGGGCGGCCCGGGAACCGCCCGCATGATCGACCGGGCCGTTCTGGCCGTCGGCGAAGGGGTCCCGCCGCACCGGCTATCCCTGTACGAGACCGTGTACAGCCCGACTCTCAACGTGGCCTATGACGCCTTTACCCAGGCGGTGGACCGTCTTCTGGTCGAGGGGGGCTGGTCCTGACCGGAGGCATCGGCCGTTTCCTCCCTCTCCTGTCGATCGACGCGGGGATGCGTCGGAAAGGAGGTCGCTATGCGTCGGAACCAACCCACGAGGCCACAGGGGGTGACCCGGCGGGAGTTCCTGTCCCGCACCGCTGCCGGGGCCGGGGTGCTCACCGCGTCGAGCCTGGGGCTCACGCGGTTCGCCTGGGGAAGCCCGAAGCCCATCGTGCTGGGGCTGCACGCGGACATCACCGGCGTGGCCGCCACCTACGGCTACTGGTTCCAGAGGGTGGTGAAGGCCGCGGTGGACAAGGTCAACGCCGAGGGGGGCATCGCCGGCCGGGAGGTCAAGCTGGTGGTGGCCGACACGGCCAGCTCCGCCGAGACCGG
>JAADGT010000349.1 GCA_013152215.1 Deltaproteobacteria bacterium | reverse complement strand
CCCTTTCCTCCCGGCGTGCCGCCGGCCCCAGGTCCACTTCGATCCGCTCCTCCGGCACGGGCGCCCGGCTCAGGTATGCCCCCAGGGCCCCCACGATCAAAACGTTGAGCGCCAGCGAGCTCAGGACCGCCCCGGCCTCGGACCGGGTCATCCCCCCTCTCCCTCCCGCAGGGTGGCTACCACGATCCGCCCCGCGCCGGCGTGCTTGGCCGCCTCCATGACGCTCACCACGGTCTGGAGGACGCTGTCCCGATCTCCTCGGATCACCACCGTGCCCCCCTGCCCCAGGTGCTTCCGCAGCCGGTCCTCCAGCTCGCCCAGGGGGACGGGACGGCCCCGGAAGAACACCTCACCGGTGCGGGTCACAGCCACCGAGACGGCCTCCTTTGGGGCCTCGGCTCGGCTCGCCGCCCGCGGGAGCTTCACCCCGATGCCGTCCTCCTCCACGAAACGGGTGGTGAGGAGGAAGAACACGAGGAGCAGGAACACGATGTCGATGAGCGGTGTGAGATTCATCCCCGTCGCCTTGGGTCGTACCGGGATCTCCACGGGTTACCCCTCCGCCGCCTCGGGCCGGTACCCGGTGGGGACGTCGTACTCCCCAGCCGTCCGCCCCTCAGGGAGCCGGTCCAGCAGCTCCTGGGCCTCCTCCTTCATGTCCGCCACCATCTCGTGGACCCGGCCCTGGAACAGGTTGTGGGCCACCATGGCTGGGATCGCCACTCCGAGGCCCAATGCCGTGGTGAGCATGGCCTCCCAGATCCCTCCGGCCAGCACCGACGCGTTCACCTTGCCTCCCAAGCTCTGGATCGTCTGAAACGCTTTGATCATGCCCATCACCGTCCCGAGCAGGCCCAGCAGGGGCGAGACGTTGGCGATGAGCGAGAGCGTCGGGAGCCGTCTTTCCAGGCGCCGCACCTCCTTGGCTGCGGCGTGGACGAGGGCCCGCTCCTGGTCCTCTCGGGTGCGGCACTCCCCCCTGGCAGCCCGATCCAGCACGTGGGCCACGCACAGGGCGACCGGGTCGCTTCCCTGGCAGGCCAGGCGCGCGGCCCTGGCAAGGGCGCCGGAGGCGACCTTCTCCCGGACCTGGGCGAGGAGCGCCGGGTCCCGGCGCCGCACCCCCCGAAACGCCCAGAGGCGCTCCAGAACGATGAAGAGCCCCACCACCGAGCACCCCAGGATGACGATCCCCAGGGGGCCGGCCTTGGCGAGAAACGCGATGGTGTTGTCCATGGACGCCCTCTCAGGCTCTCAGGAGGTCCCGGTGACACGGTAACGGAGCGCGTTCTGCCGGATCCCGCACGAACGCGAAACCGCGGGTCCCCACGTCAGAGGCCATCACCCCCCTCCCGGGACTGGCGCACGTCGTAAGTGCCGTCGCCGTTCAAGTCCTCCTCGCGTACGAGCAGCTTGCCGTCGGGGCTGCAGCGCTCCCGGAGCTCCCAAACCCCGTCGCCGTCGTGGTCCACCCGGCGCACGAAGCTCCTGTCGGGGGCGTACTCCACCCGCACCTCGAACCGGCCGTCTCCGTTGGTGTCCTCCGCCAACCCCGTGACCCTGCCGTCGGGCCCGTAGGTCCAGACCCGCTTGATCCGGCCCGAGGAGTCGAGCTCCTCCACCCGGGCCACCTTGCCGCCGGCACCGTAGCGCTCCACCCGCTCGGGCCGGCCGTCCCCGTCGGTGTCGATGCGGCCCTCCGCCGGCCGGCCGTTCTCATAGCGCCACTCCTTGCCCGGCTCCCGGGCCCGGACGACCCGGCCCTTCTCGTACTCCCACACCAGTTCGGAGGTCCCGTCCCGGTCCGCGTCCACCTCGACCCTCCGGATCTTGCCCGCCGCATCGTAGGTGGTGATGCGGAGCCCCTTCTTCCCCCGGTCCTCGGTGCACACCACCGTGCCGTCCGGGTTCCAATGAAACACCCGCTCCCACACGCCGTCGCCGTTCCGGTCCTCCCGGCGCTCGGTGCGCTTGCCCGCGCGATAGGTCTCCACGATCTCGAACCGGCCGTCCCCGTCGGTGTCCAGCTCCGTCCTCTCCAGGGCGCCGTCGTGCGCGTAATGGGCGCGCTGCCCGGGGCTCTCACGCACCCAGCCCGCCTGGGCCGGCGGGGCCGGAACCAGCAGACATGCTGCGAGCCCGAGGGGGACCAGGGCTGCAGACCAAGGGCCTGCAGCCGGTCGGCCCCGCTCGGTGGCTGGGGTGCTCGGGGGCAGACACCCGCAAAAGGATCGAGGAACCGGCCGTCTCTCCATGGCTCTTCACCCCTCAAGAGTTTCTATTGACCCGGCGAGAGAATAGGCGCGTTTCCCCAGAGGCGGGGCGAGGGACCTGCCAGCGAAGGGGCCGCACCCGGCTCTCCGACAGGTCCCTTGCCCCTCCGATTCAGGGAGCGGTAGCGCCTGTTTATCCGCCGGGTATGGTGCTCGGTAGAGTGTGGCCCGTCCCGCATCCGTCCACCCCCACGCCCGGGTCCGCCACCTCAGGGGGAAGGGCGGTCTTGAGAGTCTCTTGGCAAACGGCTCGGTCACGCCAGGCTCCCTTGCTGTCGGGTGGAGACGGCGGTTCCCCGGGGGAGGGAAAGGCCCAGGGGAACCGCCGGAAGGTATCAGAACGAGGTCTCCAGCTTGAGCAGATAGATGTGTCCCGTGCGCCAGTTGGCCTCGTCTCCCTTGTCCGATCCGGTGATGTTCTTGGCCGCGAAGGTCAGCCGGGTGCCCTTTTTCAGGGTCTTCCAAAGCCGCGCATCCACCACGGTGTGGGGGTCGATCGTCTTGGTGTTGTCCCGGTCGGTGTACTGCCTGCCCGTGAGCCCGATCACCAGGCTTGCCCCCAGGCCCAGGCGCTCCAGCACGCAGGCGGGCTCCAGGGTGACCGAGTACCTGGGCACGTAGGTGAGCTCGTTGCCCGTGTCGTCGTCGTGGGTGCGGGTGTAGGCGGCCCCAGCGGTCAGGGAGAAGGGCCCGCCTGGGTTGGCCTTCACCGAGAGCTCCAGCCCCTGGATCCAGGCCTCGTTCACGTTCATGTACCGGAGCAGGGGCTTGTCCTCGATGGTCTCGCCGGTGTCCACCCGCACCACCAGGTCCTTCACGTCGGTGCGGAAGTAGCCCAGGGTGAGCCACAGGCGGCGCCCCATGAGCCACTGCTCCACGCTGGCGGACCAGGCCACCGCGATCTCCGGGTCCAGGTCGGGGTTCGAGGCCACGAAGAAGCTCCCGTGCTCGTAGGGGGCGGCGTAGTAGAGCTGCCGTATGGTGGGCGACTTGAAGGCCCGCCCCACCGAGGCCCGGAGGGTGGTGTCGGGGCTCAGCCGGTACATGGCGCTGAGCTTGGGATTGAGCTCGGAGCCGAAGGTGGAGTGGCTGTCGTAGCGCAGCCCGGCGATCAGGGTGAGGCGGTCCAGGAAGGTCGCCTCCTCCTGGACGAAGAGGCTGTAGGTCTCCACGGTCTCGTCCACCGGGATGAGGGAGCCGCCGCCCTGCTCGATGGCGTAGTCGATGGACTGCTGCTGGGCCTCGCCCCCGAGGGTGAGGATGCTGCTCCCGGCGTACCAGCTGTACACGGCCTGGGCTTGGTCGTACCCAATCTTGCCGTGCTTGTACCCGTAGGGGTACCCGGGATAGCCGTGCACGAAGTCCCACAGGTACCGGTAGGCCTTGACCTGGAGCGCGTGGGGACCTCCCCGCAGGTCGAGCCCGGCGGAGACCCGGTAGGTGTCCTCCTCCCGGTAGCCGAGCTTCTCGTACTCGCTGGCCTCGACCTTTGCGAACAGCGACAGGTTGTCGTTCACGTCGGTGCGCCACTTGCCCAGGAACGCGTGACGGTCGGACACGACGGGGCTCTGGCGGGTGTCCTCGGCCCGCTCGTAGTTGTAGTGGATGTAGTAGCTGGAGCTCTCCAGCACCCGATCCCCATAGGCCACGTAGGCGTTGGTCAGGCGGCGCCAGTGACCGTCGTCGCTGGGCCTGGAGGTGGTTCCGTTCTTGGTGCGGTCCTGGATGTCGTACCACCCGTAGGTGGCTCCGGCGCTCACGACGGCCTGCTCGGGGGTGTCGCGGGTGATGATGTTGATCACACCCGAGACCGCGTCCGAGCCGTACAGGGCCGAGCCCGGCCCCATGACGATCTCGATGCGCTCGACCATGTCGAGGGGGATCTGGTTGAGGCCGACCCCGTACTCCCCCATGCCGCCGGACTGGCCCGCGCCCAGGGTGCGCTCGCCGTCGATCAGGACCAGGGCGTACCCGTCGTTGAAGTTGAGACCCCGCAAGGAGGCCCGCCACGTGTAGCTGCCGAACACGTCGTCGTGCACGGAGGTCTCGATGCCCGGCACCGTCCCGAGCACCTCCGCGAGGTTCGTAGCGGGCAGGGACGCGATGTCCTCCCGGGTGATGACGATGGTCTTGACCGGCACCTCCTCGAGGGTGTGGGGGGTTCGGGTGGCCGTGACCACCACCTCGCCGAGGTCGGCCACCTCCTCTCGGGAGGCCGCGTCCCCGGCCAGGGCAGGCACGGCGAGCAAGGTCAGGGTCGTGGCGAGGGCGGGCAGAAGATGCTTGGTCATGGTCTCAATCCTTAAGAGAAGGCGTTGTTTCCGTGATCTCGTCCGCAAGGTTTCCAAGGGCCTTCCCCGGTGCCCTTGCGGACAGGAAGACATGCCCACCCCTTGATCGGTCGCGGATGTCGGGTCGAAAACCAGGAACCGGGATTCAGAGGACAGAAGTCGGGTCGAAGGGCAGGTTCCACTGGCCCACATCTGCGAGATGCGTCCCCGGTGTCTCGGTCTCGAAAAGCACCCCTCGTGTCCTCTGACGTCTGAAGCCTGACCTTTGAACCCACCCCCGGCCCTGGCGTTCCTGCTCGGGTGGAAACGACGGCCGTGAGGCCCGTGCCGTTACGGCCATGAAATCTTTGTGTTTTTTTCTGGTCTCTGGTCTTTGGTGAAGCTCCCGGGGGGCCATGCCCTCCTGGTGTGGGCGCGGCGTCCCAAGAGGAACAGCGCGAGGATTCCTCCGATGCCGGCCGCCACCTTGAGGTAGAAGGCGGGGCCGCGCCCGACCCCTGCCGCCGCGGCAGGGGAGGTGAGGTCCTGTCCCACCGGCACCGGGATCTCCAGCCGGTGCCCCATGCGGTCGCAGGCGATGACCGTCCAGCCCCCCGGTCGGTCCGGGGCAAAGAGAAACCGTCCGTTGGCGTCGGTCTTCCCGGTCTGGAATCGGTCCTGGGATGACGGGGGGAACACCGTGACGAACATGTCCCGGGCGGGGTTCCCGTCGTCGAACAGCACCTGGACGGCCACCCCGCCTCCCCCAACCGCATAACGTAGGCCGTGGGCCAAGGCCGGGCCGGCGGCGACCCCAAGGCCGAGGGCCGCCAGGGCCACGAGTCGGCTCCTCATCGGATCTCGAAGGTGAGGGAGGCCGAGAAGTTGACCTTATGGTTGGCCACCACCAGCCACACGCCGGGCCGTGAGATCGGGATCGAGGCGACCCCGGTCTCGTCGGTCCGGGCGATCACGGGGAAGGGCTCGTCCTCGGAGGAGTACCCTGCGTAAGTGGCGTACACGTACGTGGAGAGGGGCTTGCCCTCGAACAGGATCCGGACGGGAAGCGCGCCGCCGGGCTTGACGCCGGAGGGGTTGGCGAGGGGGACGATCTCGATCCGATGCCCCACCGGGCCGGGGGCCTTCGGGGAGCCCCCGCCCACCTCCAGGATGGTCTTGCCGAACTTCTCCGACGGCACGTGCTCCTTGTCGCCCTTCCGCACCCGGGAGGCGGTCACCACGTAGGTGCCCGGGGCCGGGGTCCGGACCTTGCCGGTGAGAAACCCCTTCCGACCCCCCTTGTGCTCCTCCCGCACGTCCTGCACGTCGACCCTGGCTCCGTCGGGCCGGATGCAGGTGAACTCGGTGAGAGCGTCCTTGGTGATCAGAATGTCGTAGTAGGGGAAGTTGTGGCCGAACACCACCTCCACCGCCACGTTTTGCCCGAGCCGAGGGTGGAAGTTGTCGGCGCTCAGCCACAGGTCGTGGGCGAGGGAGGGGACAGCCCAGAGCAGGACGACGAGCGTGATCAGGGGAAAGTGTCGGGTGGAAATGCGGCTTCTCATGGGGCTCCTCCTGTGGTGGATGGGTAACACGAAAATGCTATCAATGCCACGACGGCGGCATGGTGGCACGTCTCAGGAAACCGTGTCAACAATAAAGTGCTACGAAAGTGTGATGAGTGGCACTCAGGTGGGGTTCTAGGGATTCGCGGGAGGAGGCAAGAAACGCCGCTCGGCTCTTTCTGTCGGGGAGGCAGGTCCCTCCC
>JAADGT010000319.1 GCA_013152215.1 Deltaproteobacteria bacterium | reverse complement strand
GGCCGCCTAGCAGCCTAGCCGCCTAGCGGGCCGAAGGCCCAGACCGACGACCGGCGACCATAGACCATTCTCCCAATATCCAAGTCCGCCTTTTCCTCGGAGAACTCCATGAAACGAGCCCGTGACATCATGACTCGGGAGGTCCGGACGGTGACCCCCGAAACGTCCCTCAAAGATCTGGCCCGGCTGTTCACCGAGACCCGGGTGAGCGGGTTCCCGGTGGTAGATGCCGACGGAGCGCTCCGGGGCGTGGTGACCGAGAGCGACCTGATCCACCAAAACCAGCGCCTCCACATCCCCACCGCCATCGCCCTGTTCGACTCGGTCATCTT
Source organism: Deltaproteobacteria bacterium (assembly GCA_013152215.1). Classification (GTDB taxonomy): domain Bacteria; phylum Desulfobacterota; class Deferrisomatia; order Deferrisomatales; family Deferrisomataceae; genus Deferrisoma. The sequence goes on along the minus strand of JAADGT010000319.1, from coordinate 5,988 downwards.
CCTGGGCAGCTCCCGGAGGCTCGAGGAGGAGCTCCGCCGCATGGCGGCCACCACGGTGGAGGAGATCATGACCCCCACTCCGGTCACGGTGGGCGAGGACACGCCGGTGGAGGAGGTGGCTCAGATCATGGCGGAGCGCCACATCCACACCCTGCCGGTGCTGGACGACGAGGGCAACCTAGTGGGCGTGATCGGCAAGGTCGACGTGATCCGGGCCATGGGGGGGGGATGAGGGCCGAGTTCCGTTCCCTGGGGCCCGACGAGACCCTTGAGCTGGGCGAGGCGATCGGCCGGGCGGCCGTGCCGGGGCTGGTGGTGGGGCTGTCCGGGGATCTGGGCGCGGGTAAGACCGTTCTGACCAAGGGGATCGCCCGGGGGCTCGGGTGCCCGCGGTGGGAGCGGGTCACGAGCCCCACCTTTACCCTCCACAACGTGTACGAGGGCCGGCTGCGGCTCCACCACCTGGACCTGTACCGTCTGGGAGACGCCGAAGACCTGGCCGCCGCCGGACTCGACGAGGTGTTGTATGGGGCCGACGTGTGCGTGGTAGAATGGCCCGACCTTTTTCTTCCGGAATTTCCGGAGGATCGGCTCTTGGTCCGTCTGCGGTGGCAGGGGCCGGGGGAAACGGAACGCACCCTGGAACTCTCGGCTTCCGGGGCATCGAGTACGGCCGTACTCCGGGAGGTCTCGGCCCGGGCGGCGGCGCTTCTGCGGAGGGAGGTTGTCGATGGAGAGCTATGATGTGGCGGTGCTCGGGGGTGGGCCCGGTGGGTATGTGGCCGCGATTCGCGGGGGGCAGTTGGGGGCCAAGGTGTGCGTGGTCGAGGAGGCGAGCCTGGGCGGCACCTGTCTGAACCGGGGGTGCATCCCCTCCAAGGCGTTCTACGAGAGCGCCGCCCGCGTGCTGGCCGTGCGGAACGGCGCGGAGTTCGGGGTGCGCGCCTCTATGGAAGGGTTCGACATGGGCGCGTGCGTGGCCCGAAAGAACCGGGTGGTGGGCACCCTGGTCGGCGGGGTTCAGAAGCTCCTTCAGGGGTACGGGGTCGACGTGATCCAGGGCCGGGGCACCCTGACCGCGCCCGACGCGATCCAGGTGCGCTCGCCCGACGGATCGAGCCGGGTGGTGCGGGCTCGCAACGTGATCGTGGCCACCGGGTCCCGGCCTGCAGGCCTTCCCGGCCTGACCCCCGACGGGAACCGGATCCTGACCACCGACGCCGTGTGGGACCTGGAGGCGCTGCCCCGGCGGCTGGTGATCGTGGGCGGAGGGGTGATCGGGTGTGAGCTCGCCTACATCTTCGCGGCGTTCGGGAGCCGGGTCACTGTTCTGGAGGCCTTGGACCGGATCTTGGCCACCGAGGAGAAGGAGGCGTCCCGAACGGTCCGGCGGAGCCTGGAGGCCCTCGGCGTGGAGATCCGCACGGACGTACGGGTGGCGGGGGCCGAGACCCGCGGCGAGGAGGTGGCCGTGGCCTTGGAGGGCGGGGATCCGGTGCTCGGGGACTACGCCGTGGTGGCGGTGGGTCGGATTCCGGCCAGCAGCGGCATCGGCCTGGAGGACTTGGGGGTCGAGGTGGACGACCGGGGCCGGATCGTGGTGAACGACGAGATGGAGACCTCGGTGCCCGGGGTGTACGCGGTGGGCGACGTGGTGGGCCAGTACCAGCTGGCCCACGTGGCCACGAGCGAGGCCCTGGTGGCCATGCACAACAGCCTGGGCAAGAAGTACTGGATGGACTACTCCATCGTGCCCTACGCGGTGTTCACCCGGCCCGAGGTGGCGTCGGTGGGGGCCAAGGAGGCCGAGCTCAAGGAGAAGGGTGTGCCCTACAAGGTGGGCCGGTTCTCCTTCGGCGCCAGCGGCAAGGCCCTGTGCATGGGTGAGCCCGAGGGGTTCATCAAGATCCTGTCGCACGAGGACACGGGCCGGATCCTGGGGGCCACCATCGTGGGGGCCCATGCGTCCGACATCGTGGGCGAGGTGGCCGTGGCCATGCGCATGGAGGCGTCGCCGGGTGACATCGTGACCACGATCCACGTGCACCCCACGATCAGCGAGGTGGTGCTGGAGGCCAGCGAGGACACCATGGGGCTGTCGATCCACCGCATGGCGCGGCGTCGCCGGGAGTAGGCCGATGGCGCTGGTGGTCCAGAAGTACGGCGGCACGTCGGTCGGGGATCTCGACCGCATCCGCAATGTGGCCCGGCGGGTGGCCCGGTACCGGCAGGATGGGCACGACGTGGTCGTGGTGGTCTCGGCCATGGCCGGAACCACCGACCGGCTGCTTCAGATGGCCCACGACCTGGCCGAGCTGCCCGACGAGCGGGAGCTGGACGTGCTCCTGGCCACGGGTGAGCAGGTCACCATCGCCCTGCTGGCGATCACCCTGAACGCCATGGGCGTGCCGGCCGTGTCCATGACCGGGTTCCAGTGCCGGGTGCTCACGGACGCGTCCCACACCAAGGCACGGATCTCCCAGGTGGAGACCGAGGGGTTGCGAAGGGCCCTGGACGAGGGCAAGGTGGTGGTGGTGGCCGGGTTCCAGGGGGTGGATCCGGCCACGGGCAACATCACCACCCTGGGCCGCGGGGGCTCGGACACCAGCGCCGTGGCCGTGGCCGCGGCCCTGGGAGCCGACGCTTGCGAGATCTACACCGACGTGGACGGGGTGTACACCACCGACCCCAACGTGTGCGAGCGGGCTCGCAAGCTCAAGCGTATCTCCTACGACGAGATGCTCGAGCTGGCGAGCGTGGGTGCCAAGGTGCTCCAGATCCGGTCGGTGGAGTTCGCCAAGAAGTTCGGGGTGCCGATTCACGTGCGCTCCTCGTTCTCGGACGACGAAGGCACCTGGGTGGTGGAGGAGAGCGAAGAGATGGAACAGGTGGTGGTGGCCGGGGTGGCCTACGACCGCAACGAGGCCAAGGTGAGCGTGCGCGGGGTTCCCGACCGGCCGGGCATCGCAGCCAAGATTTTCGGGGCACTGGCCGAGCGCAACATCGTGGTGGACATGATCGTCCAGGACGTGGGGGAGGGGGACCGGGCCTCCATGACCTTCACGGTGCCCAAGGCCGATCTCAAGCGGGCCCTGGCCGTGATCGAGCCGGTGGCCGAGGAGCTGGGGGCCACCCATGTCGAGGCGGACACGGGCATCGCCAAGGTGTCCATCGTGGGCGTGGGCATGCGCAGCCACGCCGGCGTGGCGGCCCAGATGTTCGAGGCCCTGTCCCGCGAGGGCATCAACGTGCTGATGATCTCCACCTCCGAGATCAAGGTGTCGTGCGTGATCGAGGAGAAGTACACCGAGCTCGCGGTGCGGGTGCTCCACAGCGCGTTCGGGCTCGATCGGGAGAACGGCGCGGGCGCCTGACTCCGCGGGGCGGAAGGAACGGTTCGGAGCGGGCGGATCGCGTATCCGCCCGCACGCGTATCCGGGGACGACGGTTCCGCCCTTTGCCAGAATTCAGGTGACAGAAGTCAGAGGACGGGATCCGTTCCCTGTCTACTTCCAACTGGCTTCCGACCCGGCGGTCAAAGCCCGGGGGCCCTTTGCCCCTCTGGGGGGCCGGCAACCACCATGGAGAAAAAGAGGTTCTTCGCCTTTTGGCCTTCCAGCTTTCCAGCTTTCTAGCCTTCTAGCTTTTCAGCTTTCTAGCCTCTCGGCAAGGACGACCATGATCCGGATCTACGACACCACGCTGCGCGACGGAACCCAGGCCGAGGACATCTCGTTCACCGTGGAGGACAAGCTGCGCATCGCCGAGAAGCTTGACGAGCTGGGCATCCACTACGTCGAAGGCGGGTGGCCCGGGTCCAACCCCAGGGATATCCAGTTTTTCCGCGAGGCCCGTCGGCTCCGGTTGCGCACCGCCAAGCTCGCGGCGTTCGGGAGCACCCGCCGGCCCGGGGTGGCGCCCGAGGACGACGTGAACATCCAGGCCCTGGTAGAGGCCGAGACCCCGGTGGTCACGGTGTTCGGAAAGTCCTGGGACCTCCACGTGGACGAGGCGCTGCGGATCTCCCTGGAGGAGAACCTGGAGCTGATCGAGGACTCGGTGGCCTACCTGAAGGCCCAGGGCCGGGAGGTGGTGTACGACGCCGAGCACTTCTTCGACGGGTACAAGGCGAACCCCGGCTACGCCCTGGACACCCTGGGGGCGGCCGTGCGGGGCGGCGCCGACGTGGTGGTGCTGTGCGACACCAACGGCGGGTCCATGCCCTGGGAGGTGGGCCGGATCGTGGGCGAGGTGCGGGCCCGGTTCGCCGATGCGGTGCTCGGGATCCACTGCCACAACGATGGGGAGCTGGCTGTGGCCAACAGCCTCACGGCCGTCACCGCAGGGGTGAGCCACGTCCAGGGCACGGTGAACGGGTTCGGGGAGCGGTGCGGCAACGCCAACCTGATCTCCATCATCCCCAACCTGGTTCTCAAGATGGGCCGGTCGTGCGTGTCCATGGATCGGCTGCGCAACCTTCGGGAGGTGTCGCGGTTCGTGGACGAGCTGGCCAACCTCCAGCACGACAAGCACCAGCCGTTCGTGGGCGACAGCGCGTTCGCCCACAAGGGGGGGGTGCACGTGTCCGCGGTGCGGCGCAACCCCCTGACCTATGAGCACATCGATCCGTCCTTGGTGGGCAACGTGCAGCGGGTCCTGGTCTCGGACCTGTCCGGCCGGTCCAACGTTCTGTCCAAGGCCCAGGAGCTGGGGATCCCCCTGGAGGAGGGCAGCGAGCTGGCCCGCCGGGTGCTCGACCGGGTCAAGAACTTGGAGGCCGCCGGGTACCAGTACGAGGGGGCCGAGGCCAGCTTCGAGGTGCTCTTGAAGAAGACCATGGGCCGCCACCGGAAGTTCTTCGATCTGGTGGGGTTCCGGGTGATCGACGAGAAGCGCAAGGAGGACGAGGAGCCGATCGCCGAGGCCACCATCCTGGTGCGGGTGGATGGGGTGGCCGAGCACACGGCGGCACTGGGCAACGGCCCGGTCAACGCCCTGGATGCGGCCCTCCGGAAGGCCCTGGAGAAGTTCTACCCCGTGATCCGCACGGTGCGGCTGGTGGACTTCAAGGTGCGGGTGCTCACCTCGGGCGGCGGCACCGAGTCCAAGGTGCGCGTGCTCATCGAGTCCACCGACGGCACCGACACCTGGGGAACCGTGGGCGTGAGCGAGAACATCATCCAGGCGTCGTGGCAGGCCCTGGTGGACTCGATCGAGTTCAAGCTGATGCGCGAGGAGGAGACCGGGCGGCTCGTGCAGGCTCCCGTCCAGGGAGGTGACCCGTGATCCCCATTCGGGACACGATCCCCCACCGACGCACCCCCTACGTCACCTACGCCATCATCGCCCTCAACGGCCTGGTGTTCCTCTACGAGCTGCAGCTCGGACCCACCGGGCTCCAGCGGTTCTTCATGCACTTCGGCCTGGTGCCGGCCCGGTACTCGGACCCCCTGGTGCGGGTGCACTTCGGCCTCGTGGCCCAGGTGATCCCCTTTTTCTCCTCCATGTTCATCCACGGCGGGTTCCTCCACATCCTCGGCAACATGTGGACGCTGTGGATCTTCGGCGACAACGTGGAGGACTGGTTCGGCCACGTCGGGTTCGCCGTGTTCTACGTGTTCTGCGGACTGGCCTCCGGCGTGCTCCACCTGTTCTTCAACTGGGGCTCCCCGGTGCCCACGGTGGGGGCCTCGGGCGCCATCGCCGGCGTGATGGGGGCCTACTTCCTGCTCTACCCCACCGCCCGGGTGCTCACCCTGTTGCCGATCTTTTTCTTCTTCACCTTCGTGGAGCTTCCCGCGTACTTCTTTCTGGGGCTGTGGTTCCTGCTCCAGTTCCTGAGCGGCACCGCGTCGGTGGCGGCGGGCGGCGCGGGGGGGATCGCCTGGTGGGCCCACGTGGGAGGGTTCGTGGCCGGCGCCGCGGTGGTGTTCGTGCTGGGCGGGGGCAAGCCGCGACGGCCTCGGGGCGCCCGCCCCACCCTGCGCT
>JAADGT010000025.1 GCA_013152215.1 Deltaproteobacteria bacterium | reverse complement strand
AGCACCAGGGCCGCAGCCGCGGCCCACACAGCGGGTCTTCGATTCATGACGGTACCCCCTTTCCCTCGGTTCGGTTCTCCTCCCCCACGATCCGACCGTCCTCAAGGCGGATCAGGCGCTTGACCTGGTCGAGCAGCCGGGGGTCGTGGGTGGAGAAGATGAAGGTGGTCCCCTGCTCGTCGTTGAGCCGGCGCATCAGCTCGATGATCCGGTGGCTGGTCTCCGAGTCCAGGTTGGCCGTGGGCTCGTCCGCGATCACGATCTGCGGATCGGTCACCAGGGCCCGGGCGATCGCGACCCGCTGGCGTTGGCCACCGCTCATCTTGTCGGGCCGGTGGCGCACGAACTCCGCCAGCCCTACCTGCTCGAGGCGGTGGAGGGCCTTCTCCCTCACCCGCTTGGCAGGCTCCCCCCGAATCTGCAGGGGGAGCATCACGTTCTCGAGGGCCGAGAGCACGGGGACCAGGTTGAAGTTCTGGAAGATGAACCCGATGTGGCGGTTGCGCAGATCGGCCTTCTCGTTCTCGGACAGCCCGGCCACGTCCGAACCGCCCACCTTCACCGTGCCGGCCGTGGGCTCGTCGATGACGCCGATCAGGTTGAGCAAACTCGTCTTGCCGCTGCCCGAGGGGCCCCACACGGCCACGAACTCGCCGGTGTCCACCGCCAGGTCCACCCCACGCAGGGCGTGGACCCGGGTCTCGCCGAGCCGGTACACCTTCTCGACCGCGGTCAGTTCCACCAGTGCCACGGGCCTCTCCGTTGTAAGTTCGGTCGTCGGTCCTCGGTCTACGGTCGTCGGTCAGGGACCTTCGGCCGCCCCCCCCCATCCTCCCGACCGTTTCGGCACGAACCCCGCCCGGCTCAAGGCCCGGGCGACCACTCCTCCCCGGGCGGCAGGGGTGCGAAGTACGCGGCCACCGCCTCGTCGGAGACGCGGCTCAGATCCGGCGGGTCCCACCGGGGGCGGCCGTCCCGGTCCTCGAGCACGGCCCGGACGCCCTCGCAGAAGTCGCGGGCCGCCAGGAACCGGCACACCAGACGGTACTCCATGGCCAGGCACGATGCCAGGTCCAGGTTCCGACCTCGCCGCAGGGCCTCCCAGGTCACCTTCAGGCTGGTGGGGGACTTGGCGAGGAGCTCGTCACGGGTGCGGCGGGCCCAGTCCGACCCCTCCCGGGCCATGTCGGCCAGCTTCTCCAGCACGTCCTCCACCCGCTCCTGCCCGAAGGCCCGTTCGATCTCGGCGCGGCGCTGCCACAGGGGCGCCGGACCGGCCGGGCCGGAGAGGCCCTCCAATGCTCGGTTCACCTCCGCCCACGACCCCGCCCCGGCCAGTGCTTCCCTCAGCGCCGGCAGGCGGCCTCGGGGGACGAAATGGGTGGCGAGCCCCAGGGCCAGGGCGTCACCCGGTCCCACGGCCGTCCCCGTAAGCCCCAGGAAGGGGCCGAACGCGCCGGGGAGGCGGGAGAGGAGGTACGAGGCGCCCACGTCCGGGAAGAACCCGATCCCGGTCTCGGGCATGGCGATCCGGGTGGCCTCGGTAGCGACCCGGTGGGAGCCGTGGACCGAGATCCCCACGCCGCCTCCCATGGCAATGCCGTCCATCAGGGCCACGTAGGGGTGGGGGAACCGGTGGATCGCCAGGTTCAGGCGGTACTCCTCGAGGAAGAACGCCCGGGTCTCGGGGTCGAGCCCCGCGTCCCGGAGCCGGCACACCGCGCGTACGTCCCCGCCGGCGCAGAAGGCCCGCCCGCCCTTCCCCTCGATCACGACCAGGCCCACGGCAGGGTCCGCCCCCCAGCCCCGGAGCGCGGCCGTCATCGCCCGGACCATGGGCAGGGTCAGGGCGTTGAGCCGGTCGGGACGGGTTAGGGTCAGCCAGCCGGCCCGCCCCCGGAGTTCGGCCCGAAGGTGCCCGGAGGTCATGGGAGCTTGGGGCCTTCGGCCCGCTTGCAGGCTGGAAGGCCAGGGGGCTGGAAGGCTGCTTGTTCGAAAACCCTTCTGGTCTCCAAACGTCTGCAGGTGGCGCCGGTCATTCGTTGCTCTAGCCTCCTAGCTTCCCAGCTTCCAAGCCCAAAGACTGGGCAGCCCCTTCAGGCCCCTGCAGGGCGTACAACGGGGAGGGTAACGTTCGTTGGTCCGGAACCATTGCCGGCGGCGGGGCATGGGGTTCAGGAACCAGATTTCAGCGGGCAGAAGACAGGAAATCCCACAAAGCAGTTTGGGTTCCCGGCGGGATCGTCTCGGGGCACCGAAGAGTCTTCTCCCTGTCCGCCGACTTCTGAATTCTGACCCCTGATCCCCATGCCCCTCGACTTCGATATCGGGGCGAGCTTTCGACCGAAGACCGTCGACCGACGACCGCAGACCGAAGTTGCGTGGAAGTATAACGCAGGCCCGGGAAACGAACAGGGGCGGGGCCGTTGCGTGGGCCGCCGCCCGGCGGGTATGCTCGGGCCATGAACCGATCCAACGGCGTCAAACTGCTCCTCTTGGACTGCGACGGGGTCCTGATCCGGTCCGAACGGGCCAACCTGGCGTACTACAACCACCTGTTCCGGGCGTTCGGCCTGCCCGAGGTGGCCGAGGACGACGCGGCGGCCCTGGCGCGGCTCCATACCCTGTCGACCCCCCAGGTGATCGAGACGTTCTTCCCGCCCGAGGCACGCGACGAGGCCCGGGCTTTTGCCGAGGGGCTCGACTACCTGCGGTTCCTCCCCCTTCTGGAGCCCGAGCCGGGGTGGCGCGAGGTGCTGGCGCGCCGTCGCGGGTTCCAGCGGGTCGCCGTGGCCACCAATCGGGGGCGCAGCGCCCACGAGGTGCTTGCGAGCGTGGGGTTGCTGGACCTGGTCGACCGGGTGGTCACGGTGCGCGACGTGGCCCGGCCCAAACCCCACCCCGATCTGCTCCTGCGGGCCCTGGACCTGTTCGGGTGCCCCCCTGCGGAGGCCTTGTACGTGGGCGACTCGGAGCTCGATCTGTCCGCCGCGCGGGCCGCGGGGGTGGCGTTCCTGGGATTCCGCACCCCGTTTCCGCCCTCGGTGGGCTCACCCCGCGAGGTGGCGACCTTTCTTGCCAACCACGGAACCTCTGGTACCCTTCCCGGCGGTGTGTCCCCATTCCTTGTCCGGTGAAGGAGGCGGAGATGAGCCAGAAGGACATGTTCCATACGTCCGACAACGTACTCAAGAGGGGGTGTCAAGTGTCCGAAGAGGACATTGAGCTGTGCCCTTGTGGATCGAAAAAGTCCTTTAGCAAATGTCACGGTGCCCCCTGTGAGTGCGGATCGGGTAAACCCAAGTTCAAGTGTTGTCACACCGACGATTTCTGACCACCCGGAGGCAGGAGGGGGCGTGAGCCCCCCGTCCTCCCCCAGGGCCCAGGCATCCCCCATGCCCAAACGCGTGCTGGTGGTGGAGGACAGCGAGTTCCTGGGACGCCTGGTGGCGGACCGGCTCGCTGCCCGCGGATACGAGTGCACCCTGGCCGCCGACGGGCTGGAGGGGCTTCGGCGGTTCACCGACGAGCTGCCGGACGCCGTCGTCCTCGACCTGAACCTCCCCCGACTCCACGGCCTGGACGTCCTTCGGCAGATCAAGCGAATCCGGCCCGAAACCGTGGTGATCGTGCTCACCGGCCACGGCTCGGAGCGCACGGCCATGAAGGCCTTGCGCCTGGGGGCCAACGACTACATCACCAAGCCGTTCCGGGAGGACATCCTCCTGCGGTCCCTTCGGATCCACCTGGAGCGGGCCGAGCTCCAGGCCTACATCCACTCCGAAGCGCCCCTTCCTCCCCGGGTCGAGGCCCAGGTCCTGGCCCGGGTGTTCTTCGAGGCGCCCACCGCCATCCTCCACGTGGACCCCGACAACCGGGTGGTGGCGGCCAACCGGGCCGCCGGACGGCTCCTGGCCCGCCGGATCGAGGAGCTCGTGGGAGCGCCGGTGGAAGGGTTTGTGTGCCCCGAGCTGCGGTGCCGGTGGATGGACCAGGTCCGCGAGGAGGCGTCGGCGCCCGGGGGGTACGAGGGCGAGGTGTACATGGAGGGACCGGCCGGCCGGTTCCCCGCGGCCGTGGCAGGGGTGGAACGCCCCGAGCCGGGGCACCTGATCCTGGCCCTCCGGGACCTCACCCACCAGAAGGCTCTGGAGAAGCGGTATCTGGAGTCCAAAAAGCTGGCCAGCCTGGGTCGGGTGGTGGAGGGGGTGGCCCACGAGGTTCGAAACCCCCTCATCTCCATCGGCGGGTTTGCCCGCAAGCTGCGTCGCAGGCTCGACGGCCAACCCGAGAGCCGGTACCTGGACGTGATCGTCAGCGAGGTGGAACGGCTGGAGAGGATGGTCCAGGATATCGAGGACTACGTGGCGTTCAGCCGGGAGCACCGGTCCCGGTTCGAGCCGGTGGACCTGCGGGAGATCGTTCAGCAGTGCGTGGACCGTTGGAAAGGCCGGGCCGAGGCCCAGGGGGTGCGGGTGCGGTTCGACAAGCCCGCCGACCTGCCCCGGGTGTACGGCGACCGCAACCTGCTGGCCGAACTGTTCGGTGGCCTGGTGGAGAACGCCGTCGAGGCCATGCCCACCGGAGGGGATCTCACCGTGGACTTCCGCCCCGTGGAGAACTGGGTCCAGGTGCGCATCCGGGACACCGGCGTGGGCATCGACCCCGACGACCTGGAGGAGATCTTCGACCCGTTCTTCACCTCCAAGACCTCGGGCACCGGGCTGGGGCTCGCCAAGGCCCACCTGATCGTGGAGGAGCACGCCGGCACCATCGAGTTCGAGAGCCGGCCGGGTCAGGGCACCGTGTGCACGGTGGCCCTGCCGGTGGACCGGCGCCGGATCCCCCGGGGAGGGGCGGCATGAGCGGCCCGGGCCGGTTCGTGCTGCTCGGGCCGCCGGAGCAGGTGGAGATCCTGGCCCGGGGGTTGCGGGACCTGGGCCTCGGCGTCGAGGTGTACCAGGACCTGGAGTCGTTCACCGGCAGCCTGCTCCGGGCCCGCCCCGTGGCCGTGGTGTTGTGGCACGATCTGGAGCCCGAGGTTCGGGACCTGGCGGCCCAGTTCGTGGGCCACCACTACGTGTGCGGAGAGTGCCCGGCGTTCGTGGTGGTGCGCTCGGCGGAGGACGTGCCGCCCCCCGGCTGGATCCCGGTGGAGACCCCGCCCGACCCGGCGCAGATCCGGGACGCGGCAGCCCGGGCCCGGGAGCAGGGGCGGACCGGTCCGCGGACCATCCCCCGGATCCTGGTGGTGGACGACGACCAGAGCGTGGTCCTGCTGGGGTCCCACATCGTGACCAGCCTCGGGATGATCCCGTTGGTGGCCTTCGACGGCCGCGAGGCGGTGGAGAAGGTGAGGCGGTTCCAGCCGGACCTGGTGCTGCTCGACATCAACATGCCGGGCATGGACGGGTTCCAGGTGATCGAGACCCTCAAGGCCGATCCGCGCACCGCGCTGACGCCGATCATCGTGTTCTCGGCCCGCACCGAGGACACCGACAAGGTGCGGGCCCTGCGTCTGGGCGCCGACGACTACGTGACCAAACCGTTCAGCATCCCCGAGCTCTCGGCCCGGATCGACCGGCTGCTCCGCCGTACCCAGGCGGGGCTCAGCGCCTCGAGCACCACCGGCCTGCCCGGCAGCGTCACGATCGAGCAGGTGATCGGCGAGCGCCTGGCCCAGGGCCGACCGCTGGCGGTGCTCTACGCCGATGCCGACCACTTCAAGGCGTTCAACGACCGTTACGGGTTCGCACGGGGGGACGGGGTGATTCGTCAGATCGCCGACATCCTGCTCGAGGCCGTGCGGGACCTGGGAGGGCCGGACGACTTCGTGGGGCACGTGGGCGGCGACGACTTCGTGGTGGTCACCCACCCCGACCGGGCCGAGGCCGTGGCCCAGCGGATCGTGGAGCGGTTCGATCGGGTGATCCCCCTCTACTACGACCCGGAGGATCGGGCCCGGGGCCGCATCGAGACCAAGGACCGCCGGGGACGGGTGACCCGGTTTCCCCTGATGACGCTGTCGGTGGCGGTGGTCACCAACGAGGCCCGGCCGTTCGCGCACGTGGGCGAGATCGCGGACGTGGCCGCCCAGCTCAAGGGGTATGCCAAGTCGAAACCGGGAAGCCTCTGGGTCAAGGACCAGCGCACCAATGGAAAGGGGGGGTAGGCCGCCCGGCCTCGGGGGACGCACCGGCTGGGCCGTGGCGGTGGCCCTCTTGGCCCTCGTCCCGGCGGCGACCGCCGACGTGTATCGGTCCGACGGGCCGGGGGGAACCCCCCTGTTCACCGATGCCCCCACGGACCCCGGGTGCCGCCTGGTGATCCGCACCGAGCCCCCCCGGGTCCCGTGGCGCGAGGCGGTGGAGCGGACCGCCCCCCGCCA
>JAADGT010000023.1 GCA_013152215.1 Deltaproteobacteria bacterium | reverse complement strand
GAACTGGGTGGGGCAAGGGGACAGGGCCTCCACGAACGCGAACCCGGGGGTCCGGACCCCCCGCTCGATCGCCCGCTGCAGGAGCAAGGGCTGCACCACGGCGTACCGGGCCACGTACGAGGCCCCGGCAGCCTCCACGAGGCGGCATAGGTCAAAGGCCCGGCCGTCGTTACCCTCCGGGGTGGTGGCGCTCGCCGCTCCCAGGGGCGTGGTGGGGGCCACCTGCCCGCCGGTCATGCCGTAGATCCGGTTGTTGGCGCACACCACAGTGAGGTCCAAGTCCCTGCGGGCCGCGTGGATCAGGTGGTTTCCCCCGATGGAGGCCAGATCCCCGTCCCCGCTCACCACGAGCACCGTAAGGTCGGGGTTGTATAGCTTGGCCCCCGTGGCGAACGGCAGGGCCCGGCCGTGGAGGGTGTGCAAGGTGTCGGCCCGGAAGTGGGGTGAGGGGATCCAGGCCGCGCACCCGATGCCCGACACGAACAGGGTCCGGCTCATGTCGAGCCCCAGGACGTCGACCGCCCGGAGCACGGCCCCCATCAGGATACCGTGCCCGCAGCCCGGGCAGAACGGGGTGGTCTCCACCCCATCCCGGAGGTACCGCTCCAGGTCTCGCGCCATCACGTCACCTCCAGGGCCCACGAGACCAAAGCGTCCGGGTGGATCACCTGACCGTCCACCTGGTGGTAGGTCGCCACGGGGCAGCCGGCCGCCTTGCGGACCTCGCCCTCCACCTGGCCCAGGTTCATCTCGGGAACCAGGATCCGGCAGACCCGTCGACCCAGGTCCGCCACCGCCTCTCTGGGAAACGGCCACAGGGTCTGGAGCCGTAGGAGCCCCACCCTGCGCCCCTGGGCCCGAAGCTGCCGGACGGCCTCCAGGGCACTGCGAGCGGTGAAGCCGTAGGCCACGAACGCGGCCTCGGCGTCCTCGAGCAGGTGGGCCTCGGTGCGGCAGATCTCGGACCTGCGGGCCAAAATCTTGCGGCTCAGGCGCTCCACCAGGCGGCGGTGCACATCGGGGTCCTCGGTGCGGCGGAATCCCCGGGGGTCGTGGGTCGATCCGGTCACCAAGAGCAGGGCGCCGTCCCCGAACGCGGGCATGGGGGGCACGCCGTCGGGCTCCTTGGTGCCGAAAGGCGCGGCGCCGGGATCCCTCTCCCGGCGTACGACCCGGGTGGAGGGGGGCACGTCGATCCGCTCGTACAGGTGCCCCACGGCCTCCTCGGCCAGCACGATCACCGGAACCCGGTACCGCTCGGCCAGGTTGAACGCCTCGCCCCCCATGTCGTACATCTCCTGGGCCGACCAGGGGCTGAGAGCCACCGGCTGGTAGTCGCCGTGGGAGCCCCACTTCGCTTGCATCACGTCGCCCGCGCCGACACGGGTGGCCTGGCCCGTGCACGGCCCCGCCCTTTGCACGTCCACAATCACCATGGGAGTCTCGGTGAACGCCGCGTAGCCCAGGGCCTCCATCATCAGGCTGAAGCCGGGCCCCGACGTGGCCGTCATGGCCCGAGCCCCGGCCCAAGAGGCCCCGATCACGGCGCACACCGACGCGATCTCGTCCTCCATCTGGGCGAACCGCCGCCCCAGCTCCGGGAGCCGCCGGGCCATGTGCTCCATGATCTCGCTCGACGGGGTGATGGGGTAGCCGGCGTAGAAGTCGCACCCCGCGGCCAGGGCCCCCTCGGCAACGGCCTCGTTCCCCGACATGTAGTGGGTGCCCGGGGTAAGCAGGCTCTTGACGGTCTCGGTCGGCATCGGCTCCGCTTCGCTGGAACGGGTGGGAGGTGCGCTTCCGGGGCCCCGGTGCGCGGTTGCCCGCGGACCGTGCCGGAACGGGGGTCGCCAGTCCCCAGGCTCAGAACACGATCGTACTTTTCTCCTCCAGGCTGCGCTGGAGGTCGTCGATCACGTGGTCGCGCACGCTTCGGATGTGGCTCTGCATGGCCTCGCGGGCCCCTTCCAGGTCCCGGGCCAGCACCCGGTCGAGGATGACCCGGTGCTCGGCCTCGGCCGTCTCCATGGGGCGGTAGAACAGGATCTCCGCCTTGTACTTCAGGTACAGCCGGTCGAACAGCTGGCGCAGCATCCACCGGGCCAGGGGCCGTCCCGCGACCGTGGCGAACGCCAGGTGCAGTTCCATGTCGGCCAGGAGCCGGCGCTTCAGGTATCGCTCACGAGTGGTGGCCGCGTGACACTCGAACGTTTGCCGGAGCTTCTCGGCCCCGCCCCCGTCCAACCCCGCGATCACGTCAGGCAGGAGCCCCACCTCCAGGCATTCCCGCAGGTCGTACACTTCGCGCACCTCCTCAAGGCGCACCGGCTCCAAGTAGTAACCGCGGTTTGGCTCGTGGTGCACGAGCCCCTGGAACTCTAGCAGCTTTAAGGCCTGCGCCACCGGCGTCGGGCTCATCCCCAGGCGCTCGGCCAGATCGCGGTAATGGAGCTTCTGACCCGGTGTGATCTCGTTGAAGAACAGCATCTGGCGGATGCCCTGGTAGGCTCGCCCGGTGTGGTCCTGGGACGATCGGGAAGGGTCCCGCCGCGAGGACCGTCTGCTCTTCGCCACCCTACCCCTCCTAGGCACTGGGGGACCGGCCGGATGGGCCGCCCCCGGCTTCCTGGTTATCAACCCGGCAGCAAAAGGAATTGGAACGCCTACGCGACCGCCAAATCAATAGCACGCGACCGGGGGGCTGGGTCAAGAAAAAAAATTCTTTTTGACATTCCATATGCAATCACAAGTACACCCCTTGAATGTTCCCCCCATCTTGACAGCGCGGGCAACACTCCTCTCCCCCAGGAGAAGGTACGAACTTCTGGGAGGGAATCGGTTGAGAGGGAAGCCCGAAAGCTTGACACCTCAGAGCACAAGAGTCCCGTGATTCCTCGGCCCAGATGCTGAGCCATGCTTCCATCCGGTTGGAATCGTTTCATTTTGCCTCGCCCGCCTCACCGCCGGCCGCCCAGGTAGGCCTGCTGGACCTCTGGGTCCTCGGGCAGCTCGTCGACAGGGCCCTCCAGCACGATGGCCCACCTTGAGCACGCACCCCCGGTGGCGAGCCGAGGCGCGGCCCGGGCGTTCTGCTCGACCAGAAGCACCGTGCCCCCAGCCCGGTTGATCTGCTCGATGGTCTGAAAGATCGACTTCACCAGGAGCGGCGCTTCAAGCGAGGAGAGCCCGGACAGCACAAATCCTCGTCAAGCCTCGTCCATGTGGGGGTACTCGAAGCGGGTGGATGGGCAGAAGTTCTCCTTGATTGTCCGCTGGGACACCCACCGCAGCAGGTTCAGAAGGCTTCCGGCCTTGTCGTTGGTTCCCGATGCCCTGCCGCCCCCGAAAGGCTGCTGTCCCACGACCGCACCGGTGGGCTTGTCGTTGATGTAGAAGTTGCCTGCGGCGTCCCGCAGAGCGGCGGTCATCCGGCCTACGGCTCTACGATCTTCGGCGAAGATTGCCCCGGTCAGGCCGTAAGGTGAGGTGCGGTCACACAACTCTAGCGCCTCGTCGAGACTAGCGTCGGGGTACACCCACACGGTCAGCACGGGCCCGAAGATCTCCTCCTCCATCAGCCGGTTGCGGGGGGTCTCGGTCTGCACCACCGTGGGAGCCACGAAGTATCCCACCGAGTCGTCGCACGTGCCGCCGCCGAGGACCGTGGTCTCCGGCGCGAGCTTCGCATACTCCAGGTACCCCCGGATCTTCTCGAACGCCACCCGATCGATCACGGCCCCCATGAAATTGCGGAAGTCGCGCACGTCGCCCATCGGGATCCGGGCCACGTCGTCCAGAAGCTGCTCCTTCACCGCGCCCCACAGGCTCTCGGGGATGTAGGCGCGCGACGCGGCCGAGCACTTCTGGCCCTGATACTCGAAGGCGCCCCGCACGAGGGCCGTGACCAGGGCATCCACGTCGGCCGACGCATGGGCGAACACGAAGTCCTTGCCCCCGGTCTCTCCGACGATTCGGGGGTAGGTCCGGTACCGCTCAATGTTTTGTCCCACGGCCCGCCACATCCCCTGGAACACTGCCGTGGACCCGGTGAAGTGGACGCCGGCGAGTTCGGGGTGGGCCAAGGCGGCCTCCCCCACCACAGGACCGGGGCCGGGCACTAGGTTGATCACCCCCGGCGGGAGCCCCGCCGCTTCCAGGAGTTTCATCACGAAGTACGCGGAGTACACCGCGCTTGAGGCTGGTTTCCACACAACAGTGTTGCCCAGCAGAGCTGGCGCCGTGGGCAGGTTCCCCGCGATCGAGGTGAAGTTGAATGGGGTCACGGCGAACACGAACCCCTCCAGGGGCCGGTACTCCACCCGATCCCAGATGCCGGGCGCCGACAGGGGCTGGTCCTCGAACAGCTGCCGTGCGAAGTAGGCGTTGAATCGCCAGAAATCTACAAGCTCGCAGGCCGCATCGATCTCGGCCTGAAAGGGGGTCTTGCTCTGGGCCAGCATGGTCGCCCCGTTCAGGGTGGCCCGCCAGGGCCCCGCCAGGAGCTCCGCTGCCTTCAGGAAGATGGCGACCCGGTCGTGCCAGTCCATCGAGGCCCACCCGGCCCGGGCGTCCAGGGCGGCCCGGATGGCGTCCTGGACCTCTTCGGGTCCGGCTCGATGGTACCGCCCCAGGAGGTGCCCGTGGGCATGGGGCATGCGGCACTCGCCCAAGGCGCCCGTGCGCACCTCGCGCCCTCCAATAATCAGCGGGATCTCCACCTCCTGCCCGGAAAGTTCGGACAGTTTGGCCTTCAGCACCCTGCGCTCGATCGTACCCGGAGCGTAATCCAGGGCAGGTTCGTTTCTCGGTTCGGGAACAGACACGACAGCGTTGGTCACGAGGCTTCCTCCTTATCGAAACGGGCGATTGAGGAACGGTGCCGGGGCCGACCTCGCCCCCGAAGGCTCTGCGGGTCCGTCCGGATGGGCCGTGGGGCTCAGCTCATCGCCCCCTGAGTACGAGGTTACCCAGGACGTAGGTCATCAGGCTCGGGTTGAGCAGGAGCCGGCGCTTGAGGTAGCGGGTGGCGTGGCTCCAGTCGTCGCAGTACGGCACGTACAGGCGCATCCTCACCCCCTGCCGGGCATACTTGTCCCGCATCCGCATTACGGGGACGCCCAGGAGCCATTGGATCTCGAACCGGTCCTTGGGCACGCGCCTCCGCTCCGCTTCAACCAAGATCCGGTCGAGAAGGGCCTCGTCGTGAGTGGCGAGTTCGACGTAGTACCCTAGCTCTAGCATGCGCAACGCCAGCTCGTAGAGGGCCTCCTTCATCCGGGGCTTGGATCTGTATGCCACCTCGGCCGGCTCCGGATAGGCCCCCAGGCAGATCCGGAAGCGACCGCCCACGTCCGACAGGCGCTCGACGTCGTCGTGGGTGCGCAGGAGCTTGCTCTGGAGCACCGTTCCCACGTTGTCGTACTGCGCCCTGAGGGTCCGATAGATCTCCAGGGTCGCGTCCACCGTGGAGCGGTCCTCCATGTCGATCGTCACCCCCCGGCCGAGCTCCCGGGCCCGGCGAACCACCGCCTCGATGTTCTCCAGGGTGGGCCTCGTCCCCTGCTTCAGGCCCATGGACGTGGGCTTGAGGGACACGGTGCAATGGGGGCGATCACGGATGTGCTCCAGGATCTCGAGATACCGGTCCCGGCACCGTCGCGCATCCTCCGGCGTCTCGATCGACTCGCCGAGCATGTCGATCGTGGAGAGGAGCCCCCTCTCCCGGTGCACCCGGTCGGCCGTGGCCACAGCCGCCTCAATGCTGTCGCCGCTCACATAGGGAGCTGCAAACAACCGGACCAGGGGGGCTGGAATCGCGTCTACAAGGATCTTCTTGAGGCCCATGGATGTCTCCGGCACGGGGGTTCCGGGGGGATGGGGCCGCTTCGCAAGGCGGGTATGATTTAGATAGAGCAAGCCCCGTGCCGGTTGGAGCGGAAGGAATCCGAAAGAGCGGCCGGGCATCCAACGCCCCGTTTCTCCGCGGCGGCAAGCACGGAAATCGAGAACGGAGAGGCCTCAGCCGGGCGGACACAGGTGTCGAGATCCTGGAACTCCGTCACCGCAGGTGTCAGGTTTTCGACACCTCCCGCCGGGCCAGCGGCACCCCGAGAGCCTTCGCCTTGGAGTACAAGGTGCTCCTGGGGACGCCCAGGAGCCTCGCGGCCCGGGCCACGTTGTGCTCCGTCTGTTCCAGGGCCTTCATGATGAGGTCCCGCTCGGTCTGGTGGGTCAGGTGCGCGAGCAGCGAGGTCTGGCGGCCAGGATGGGCCCGGGCCAGGGCATGGAGGCTTTCCGGAAGGTGGTCGGTCCCCACCACCCCACCCTCGGAGAGCACCACGAGCCGCTCCACCACATTGCGAAGTTCCCGGACGTTACCCGGCCACTCG
>JAADGT010000273.1 GCA_013152215.1 Deltaproteobacteria bacterium | reverse complement strand
GGCATGAGACGGCGCGGCGATCGGATGCCGCACTCGCGCCCGGCCGGAACCAGGCCCCCACCCCGTACCCTGGCAATACATTTGAAGGTCTTAACATTTCCTTATGGCCGGGGGGCGCGGGCCCCCTGGCGGATCCGCTCGTACTCCTCCGGGGTGTCCACGTCGGCGATCACCCCGGGGTCCTCCACCGCTACCTCCAGCACCTCCTCGGGGTGTCGGCGGAGGATCGATCGGGCGCCCTCGTCTCCGGCAAGGGCCAGGAGCTCACCCCGGTATCGCCGGAGGTCCAGAAGCACGGGGTGCCCCCTTCGGCCCTCGCAAACCGGAACCACAATGCCTTGGGCGGCATCACGAAACGCCGCCGCCAGGCGTCGAACCACCGGGGCCCGGAGGTCTGGGAGATCCCCCAGCGCGATCGCCACCGCCTCCACGTCGCTTCCGAGGGCTTCGACGCCCTTCCGCAGCGACCCGGCCATGCCCTCCGAGAAGTCCGGGTTCTCGGCAAAGAGGACGGGGAGCCCCTTCAGGGCCTGCCGCACGGCCTCGGCATCCCGGCCCACCACCACGACCACGGGCCTCAGGCCCGCCTCCAACAGCGACCGGACCGGCCGCCGGACCAGGGGCTCCCCTTCCACCGGCAGAAGGAGCTTGTTGGGGCCGCCCATGCGGGCCGACGCCCCGGCGGCCAGCAGCAGCCCGGCGAGACCTCGATGGAACTTGGGGCCTTCGGCCCGCTTGAAGGCTGGAAAGCTAGGAGGCCAGGAGGCTTGAAAACCTCCTGAATTCCCATGCTCTCTAGGCACGATCATGCCCCTTTGGCGTCACCCCACGGTCTCGGGGGCATAGGGACCAACGGTCAGAGGACAGATGTCAGTGGACAGGTCGTGGTCCCACGACGTCGCTTTGGCCACAGTGTCTTTGCCCATTTTCTGACTTCTGTCCCCTGAATTCTGGTTCCTGAAGCCCGGGCCGCTTCCCCGAACCGCCGCCAAACGCTCGGTGGGGCATGGGGTCTGCTGGAGAGCCGCGTGCGGCTCCTTAGCTCGCCGCGCAGCGCCTCCAACGCTCGTACCGCGAATCCGTTCGTGCCCCACCGAACGGTCATGAAACCGCCGACGGTGCCCCGTGCCTGCGCGGCGAATCGCAATGCCCGGCTTCGCACGCGGCCGGAAGCAGACCCCGTGCCCCACCGCCGGCAATGGTTCCGGACCAACGAAAGCTACCCTTCCCGTTGTAGGGCCCCGCAGGGGCCTGATGGGGCCTCCCGTTCTTTGAGCGCCCGGAGCACCCGTTCGGGCTTCAGGGGCAGGCGGTTCAGACGCACGCCCACGGCGTCGTAGATGGCGTTGGCGATGGCCGGGGCCGAGGGCACCAACCCGGGCTCGCCGATCCCCTTGGCCCCGAACGGGCCGGCCGGGTCCTCGGTCTCCACGATCACCGGCTCCACCTTCACGGCGTCCTTGGCCGTGAGGATCTTGTAGTCGCGGAAGTTGGGGTTCCGGAGCCGGCCCTGCTCGAAGATCATCTCCTCGGACAGGGCGTACCCGATGCCCATCATCACCGCGCCCTGCACCTGGCCCCGCAGGAGCATCGGGTTGATCGCCCGGCCCACGTCGTGGGCCGCCACGTACTTGACGATCTCCACGTGGCCGGTCTCGGTGTCCACCTCCACCTCCACGCCGTGACAGCCCCAGGCGTAGGTGCACGAGTAGTTGCCCTTGAACTCCCCCTCCAGCATGTCGGTGTCGGGCTCGTAGAAGTGGGCCGCCATGAACATGGTGTTGCCGGTCTTGGCGAAGTGGGCCCGCCGGAGCACCTTGGCCAGGGGCAGGTTCTTCGAGGGATCCTCCCGGCACACCACCTGGCCGTTCTCCAGGGCCAGGATCTCGGGCGGGGCCTCCAGCATCTGGCCCGCGAACTCCAGGATCTGGTCGCGCACCATGCGGGCGGCGTTCAACGCCGAGTTGCCCGCGATGAAGGTGGACCGGGACGCATGGACCCCCACGTCCCAGGGGCACACGTCGGTGTCGCCCACGATCACGTTGACCCGTTCGATCCCCACCCCCAGGGTCTCGGCCACGATCTGCCTGAGCACCGTGTCCAGGCCCTGGCCGATGTCCATGGACCCGCTGAACACGTCCACGTTCCCGAAGTCGTCCACCTTGATCAGGGTGCCGCACCCGTCGGACCGGTAGATCTTGGCCCCGCCGCCCACGTGCATCAGGCAGGCCATGCCCACGCCCCGGCGCTTGGACCCCGTCTGCCCGGCCCGGCCCCGCTTGTTCTTCCAGTCGAGGCGCTTGGCCACCTCCTCGATGCACTCCCGGTGGCCGCAGGTGGTGACCTTGAACCCCTGGGGCGTGACCTCCCCCGGCTCGTTCGCGTTCCGCAGGCGCATCTCCAGGGGGTCCAGCCCGACCTTCTCGGCCAGCTCGTCCAGGTTGCACTCGATGGCGAAGGTGACCTGGGGCGTGCCGTACCCACGCATGGCCTGGCAGTAGGTGTTGTTCGTGTACACGCAGGTGGCCTCGAACCGAACGTTGGGCACCCGGTACAGGCTGGTGGCCGGCATCATCATCACCGTGGGGGTGGTGGCCCCCCAGGAGGTGTAGGCCCCGTTGTCCAGGACCATGGAGATCTCCCGGAAGGTGAGCCGACCTTGCGCGTCGCACCCCTGCCGCACCCGCACCTTGACCGGCTGCCGGGGAGAGGTGGCGAAGAACTCCTCCTCCCGGTCGAACACGATCTTCACCGGCCGTCCGGTGCGGTGGGCGAGCAGGATCGCGATGTACTCGTGGGCATAGGTGTCGAGCTTCGACCCGAACCCGCCGCCGATGGCCGCGTTCACCACCCGCACCCGGCCCCGGAGCCCCATGGCCTTGAGCGCCTCCATGTAGTCGGTCCGGGCCAGGCTGGGGATCTGGGTGTTCGAGTACATGGTCAGGTTGCCGTGGGGATCGAACGAGGCGATGCACCCCGACGTGCCCAGGCAGCAGTGGGTCACCCACCCCACCTCGTACTCGCCCTCGGCCACGAACGCGCTGGCCTCCTCCCCGGCCTTCACGTCGCCCGCCTCCACCCGCCAGGGAAGGCGCAGCCGGTTGTCCTTGAGGGGCTTGCCCCGGGCGTCGGTCTCGTGCACCCGGGGCGCCTCGGGCGCCAGCGCCTCGTCCGGATCGAACACCGCGGGCAGGTCCTCGTACTCCACCCGGATCTTCCGCACCGCCTCCTCGGCCGCCTCGGGCGTGGTGGCGGCCACGGCCGCGATCTCGTCCCGGTACTGGCGCACCCGGTCCTTCTTCAGGGCGGTGTTGTCCTTGAGGAACCCGAACCGGATCTCCGGGGTGTTGTAGGCCGTGATCACGGCCTTCACGCCCGGCACCTTCTCCGCCTCGGAGGTGTCGATCGAGACGATCCGCGCGCTCACCCGGTCGCTGTACTTGATCTTGCCGTACAGCATGCCTGGAATCTTCAGGTCGTGGATGTAGACGGTGCGTCCCGTGACCTTCTCGGCGCCGTCCACCTTGGGGACGGCCTTGCCCACCACTGCCGTGGCACTCATCGGCTCAACTCCTCGGCCGCCGCCTGCACGGCCTCGATGATCTGGGCGTACCCGGTGCACCGGCACAGATTCCCGGCCAGGGCGGTGCGGATCTCCTCCTCGCTGGGCAGCGGCACCCGGTCCAGGAGCGCCTTGGCCGACAGCACCATGCCGGGGGTGCAGAACCCGCACTGCACGGCCCCCTTCTCCACGAACGCGCGCTGGATCGGGTGCAGCTCGCCCCCCGGCCCGGCCAGCCCCTCCACGGTGGTCACCTCGGCGCCGTCGGCCTCCACGGCCGGGTACAGGCAGGCGTTCACCGCCCGGCCGTTCACGAGAACCGTGCAGGCCCCGCACTCGCCCGCCCCGCACCCCTCCTTGGCCCCGGTGAGCTCCAACTCCTCCCGGAGCACCCGCAGGAGGTTCCAGTGGGGCGCCACCGCCACGGTGGCGTCCTCCCCGTTGACCTTGAATCGAATCGTGATGCGTTCCATATCAGAGCTCTCCTTCCCGCCCTTCCCACGCCCCCGCCTCGTCCAGGATCCGGGGGATCCACACCCGGATCATCTCCCGACGGTACCACGCCTCGCCCCGCCAGGAGTCGCGCACTTTGGCCTCCTGGGCCGCGATCTCGGCGGCCTCGGCCGCGGCCTCGCGGGTGAGGGGCTCGCCCTCCAGCCGCTCCTCGGCCTTGCGCACCCGCAGGGGGGTGGGACCGGCCACCCCCAGGGCGATCCGGGCCTCGGCCACCCGGCCGTCGGTCCCGAGGGTCACCCGGGCGCCGATGCCGATCATCGGCAGCTCCACGGCCTTGCGGCGGGTGATCTTCCGGTAGCCCGCAAAGGTCCTGCCCGCCGGGAGCGGCAGCCGGATCTCGGCCAGCACCTCGCCGGGGCCGAGCACGGTCCGGTTCGGGCCGGCGAAAAACTCGGTCAGCGGCACGTCCCGGTGGCCGGTTCCGGTCTCGATGCGGCACTCGGCGTCGTAGAGCAGGAGCCCCACGGCCGAGTCGGCCGAAGGGGCGGCGTTGCACAGGTTTCCGCCCACCGTGGCCACGTTGCGCACCTGCCTCGACCCCACGCCCGAGCAGGCCTGGTGCAGGGCCGGAAAATGCTCGGCCACCCACAGGTCGTCCTCCACCTCGGCATGGGTGACGCATGCCCCCAGCACGAGGCCGTGCTCCGTCTTCCGCAGGCCCGAGAGCTCCGGCACGTTGCGCAGCGACACCAGGGCCTCGGGCGCGAGCTTGCCGGCCCGCAGGTTCACCCAGACGTCCGTCGCCCCCGCCACCGGAACCGCCCCCGGCCCCAGGTCCGCCAGCAGGGCCAGGGCCTCGCCCAGGCTGGTCGGTCGGTGATAGGAAAAGCCCTTTGCGGCCATGTCGCGTCCTCCGCGCTCAGCGCTTGTCGAACACCCGTTTCGCCTTCTTCTCGCTTCGGGGCAGGCTGGCGTAGTCCACCACCCTCACCTCGGCCGACACCATGATCTGGCTCTTGATCCGGTGCTCCAGGTCCGCCTCGATGCGCTCGTCCTTGAGGGGGTCCCCCGCCGGGTCCCGCTCCACGTAGATGGTCATGTAGTCCCGGCCCTGGCGCCGCTCGAGCACGATGTTGTACTCGCTGGACACCCCCGGCACCTCCGACAGGATCTCGTCGATCTGGCCCGGGTAGATGTTCACGGCCCGGTAGATGAACATGTCGTCGTCCCGACCCAGGATCCGGTCGTGCCGAGGGAACACCGACCCGCAGGCGCACCGCCCCGGCAGGGCCCGGGTCAGGTCCCGGGTGCGGTACCGGATCAGGGGGCTGGCCTCCTTGCGCAAGGTCGTAACCACCATCTCCCCGATCTCGCCCTCGGGCACCGGCTTCAGGGTCTGGGGATCGAGGATCTCCAGGATGTACATGTCGGCCCAGTAGTGGATGCCTCGGTGCTCCCGGCAGTCGATGCCGGCCCCCGGCCCGTACAGCTCGGTCATGCCGGTGATGTCGAACACGTGCTCCACCCCGAGCCCCTCCTGGATCCGGCGCCGCATCCGGTCGCTGCACCGCTCCGAGCCCTGGATCACCGACCTCAGGCGGATGCGGTCCCGCAGGTTCCGGCGCTCCACCTCCTCGGCCAGCAGCAGCGCCATGCTGGCGGTGCAGCACACCACCGTGGGCTGCAGGTCCACCAGGAACTGGCACTGGAGGTCCACGTTGCCGGGTCCCACGGGCACCGCCATGGCGCCCACCGCCTCGCACCCGGCCTGGAAGCTCACCCCCGCGGTCCACAGCCCGTATCCCACGGCGATCTGGACCCGGTCGCCCGGGCCCACCCCGGCCATCTCGTAGCACCGGGCGAAGAACGCGGTCCAGTCCTCGATGTCCTTGCGGGTGTAGGCGAGGATCTTCCGCTTGCCCGTGGTTCCCGAGGACGAGTGGATCCGCACCACCCGATCCGTGGGCACGCTCAGGAGCGGGAACGGGTATCCTTCGCGCAGGTCGTTGGCCGTGGTGAACGGCAGGCGCTGGATGTCCTCGAGGGTCTTGATCTGGTCGGGCCGCACCCCGGCCTCGTCGAACCGGCGGCGGTAGAACTCCGACCCCTCGTACGCGTGGCGGACGGTCCAGCGGAGCCCCTCGAGCTGGACGCGGGCCAGCTCCTCCTCGTCCCGGATGGATGGCATGAAGGTTTGGCTCATGGTGAATGGCTCCCTTGCAGTAACTTTGGGCCTACGGCCCGCTGGGCAGCTAGTGTTCCGTTCCGCAAAAAAGCATATCCATTCCGGCGGTGGGGCTGGGGGCTCCGACGAAGCGCGACGGCCGAGCAGCCCGGGCCACCCGACGTAGGGGAGCGGCCGCGGCGCGTGCTCTCAC
>JAADGT010000080.1 GCA_013152215.1 Deltaproteobacteria bacterium | reverse complement strand
GCCCGGGCGGTGGCGCTGCTGCACCCTCGTGCCCGGCCCGAGCCGGGGGTGCACGAAGGGGCCTGGATCCATCCGGAGGCCCGCCTGGAAGAGGGGGTGACGGCCCTGCCCGGCAGCCGCGTGGACGCCGGCGCCCGGGTGGGGGCCGGCACGATCCTGTACCCCGGTGTGTACGTGGGCCGCAACGCCCGCGTGGGCCGGGACTGCGTGCTGCACGCCAACGCCGTGGTCCGTGAGGAGTGCGTGCTGGGGGACCGGGTGGTGCTCCAGCCGGGCGCGGTGGTGGGCTCGGACGGATACGGGTACGCCCGGGACGGCCACCGCCACGTGCCGATCCCCCAAGTGGGGCGGGTGGTCCTGGAGGACGACGTGGAGGTGGGTGCGAACACCACGATCGACCGCGCCGCCCTGGGGGAGACCCGGGTCGGCCGGGGCACCAAGATCGACAACTTGGTACAGATCGGGCACAACGTGGCCGTGGGGGAGGACTGCCTGATCGTGGCCCAGGTGGGGGTGAGCGGCTCCACCCGGATCGGTCACCGGGTGGTCCTCGCCGGCCAGGTGGGCGTGGCCGGCCACCTGCGGGTGGGGGACGGCGCCATGGTGGGCGCCCAGTCGGGCATCGGGTCCGACGTGCCGGCGGGGGCCGTGGTGTCGGGGAGCCCGGCCATTCCCCACGGGGAGTGGCTGCGGGCCCAGGCGGTGGTCAAGCGCCTGCCGGACCTGCGGCGGGAGATGAAGGCGATGGAGCGGCGGTTGGCCGAGCTGGAGGCCCGGGTCCGGGACCAGGCGGCCTCCTCGCCTTCTACTGATCCGGCGACAAAATAGACGCGCCACTTCGGAGGGAGGGGCGCGGGGTTCGGTAGTCAGATTTCAGCGGACAGATGACAGGAGATCCTGAAAAGGTGCCCCCCTGCGATTGCCCGTCGGGGTGGTTTTTCTGGCTGCCCACTGTCATCTGAATTCTGGCCCTGATACGGCCGCACCCGGCTCTCCGGCAGATCCCTTGCCCCTCTGATCAGGGATCGATAGCGCGGGTTTGTCCGCCGGGTTAATAAGGAGGACCGATGATCGACATCCAGCAGATTCTTGCCTGCCTACCCCACCGCTACCCCTTCCTGCTGGTGGACCGGGTGGTGGAACTGGTCCCGGGCGACCGGATCGAGGCCCTCAAGAACGTGACCGTGAACGAGCCGTTTTTCACCGGGCACTTCCCGGGGCGGCCGATCATGCCGGGGGTGCTCATCGTGGAGGCCCTGGCGCAGGCGGGGGGCATTCTGGCCCTCCAGACCACGCAGGAGTGCGTGGAGGGGAAGCTCATGCTGTTCCGGGGCATCGACCGGGTGCGGTTCCGCCGGCCGGTGGTGCCCGGGGACCAGCTGCGGCTCCACGTGCGGGTGGAGAAGCGGCGCCAAGGGTTCTGGAGTTTCGAGGCCGCGGCCCGGGTGGACGGGGAGGTGGCGACCGAGGCCCACCTGTCGGCCGTGATCACCGAAGGATAATCCTACAGGAGCCAACGGCCGATCGCCGAGTGGTGGGGTCCACCACCGGGCGCCGAGGGGGCGGGGCTGCCCGTCGCCCCCGGTTCGGCCGTAGGGGCGAGGAGAAAGACATCGTGACCAAGATCGACCCGAGGGCCGTCGTGGCCGAAGGGGCCGAGATCGCCGAGGACGTGGAGATCGGGCCCTTTGCCGTGATCGGGCCCCATGTGAGGATCGGCGAGGGCACCACCATCGGGGCCCACGCCGTGGTGGAGGGCTGGACCACCCTGGGGGCAGGGTGCCGGGTGTTTCCGTTCGCCTCTGTGGGAACGATCCCCCAGGATCTCAAGTACGGAGGGGAGGAGGCCCGCCTGGAGGTCGGCGACCGCACGGTGATCCGGGAGTTCACCACCGTGAACATCGGCACGGCCGGAGGGGGCGGGGTCACCCGGGTGGGGGCCGACTGCCTTCTGATGGCATACAGCCACGTGGCCCACGACTGCCAGCTGGGGGACCACGTGATCCTGGCCAACGCCGTGAATCTGGCGGGCCACGTGGTGGTGGAGGACTGGGCCATCGTGGGGGGGCTGTCGGCCGTGCACCAGTTCGTGCGGATCGGGGCCCACGCGTTCATCGGCGGCTGCTCGGCCGTGACCCTGGACGTGCCGCCGTTCGTGTCGGCCGCGGGGAACCGGGCCAAGCTGTTCGGCCTGAACCTGACCGGGCTCAAGCGCCGGGGCTTCGGAGACGAGGCCCTCAAGGCCCTGCGGCGGGCCTACCGCACGGTGTTCCGGTCCAAGATGACCCTGGAGAAGGCGCTGGCAGAGGTGCGGGCCGGCCCGGACTTCGAGGTGAGCGAGGTGCGCCGGTTCGTGGAGTTCCTGGAACGATCGGAACGGGGAGTGACGCGCTGACCATGGATCGCATCGCGGTGATCGCGGGGGCGGGGGAGTTCCCCCGGCTGTTCGTGCGGGAGGCCCGCAAGCGGGGCGTGGAGCCGGTGGTGGTGGCCCTGCAGGAGGAGGCCGATCCGGCCATCGAGGAGGAGGCCGAGCAGGTCCACTGGATGCCCCTGGGCAAGGTGGGCAGGCTCCTGAAGCTCCTCTCCAAGGAGAAGGTGACCCGGGCGGTGGTGGCCGGAAAGGTCCACAAGGGCCGGATCTTCCGGGACTTCCGGCCCGACGTGAAGGCCCTGACCCTGTTGTGGGGGCTGCGGGACCGCAAGGACGACACCATCATGCTCAAGGTGGCCGAGGTCCTGGCCCAGGAGGGGATCGAGCTGCTGCCCCAGACCACCTACATGGACGAGTACCTGCCCGGGGCAGGGGTGTTCACGAAGCGCCAGCCCACCGACGAGGAGCGGTCCGACGTGTCGTTCGGGGCCGAGATCGCCCGGTCCATGGGGGAGCTGGACATCGGGCAGACCGTGGTGGTCAAACGGGGGGCGGTGCTGGCGGTGGAGGCGATCGAAGGCACGGACCAGGCGATCCGGCGGGGGGGGAGCCTGGGCAACGGCGACGTGGTGGTGGTGAAGGTGGCCAAGCCCCACCAGGACCTGCGGTTCGACGTGCCCGCGGTGGGGCTCGACACGATCGTGGCCTGCCTCGACGCCCGGGCCCGGGTGCTGGCGATCGAGGGGGGGAAGACCTTCTTCTTCCAGCAGGACGAGGCGGTGGCCCTGGCCGACCGCCACAATCTGACGATCCTTGCGTTCTGAACCGGTGCTGGCGGTCTCCGCCGGCGAGGCCTCGGGGGATCTGCACGCGGCGAACCTGCTGGGAGCCCTCGCGGACCAGGGGGTGCGGTTCCGGGCATGGGCGGTGGGCGGTCCGCGGCTCTCCGGGGCCGGGGCCGAGATCCTGATCCCTTCGGAGGCCCTGTCGGCCATGGGCCTCCTGGAGGCGGCCGGCCGCCTTCCGGTGCTGCTGCGGGCCCGGAGGGCCGTGGTGCGCCGTTTCCTCACCGACCGTCCCGACCTCTTCCTTCCCGTGGACTTCGGCGGTTTCAACCTGGCCCTGGCGGCCCAGGCGCGGCGGCTCGGCGTGCCCGTGGTGTACTACATCCCCCCCAAGGTGTGGGCCTGGGGCCCCTGGCGGGCCCGCAAGGTGCGGGAGCGGGTGGACGAGGCTCTGGTGATCCTGCCGTTCGAGGAGCCGTACTGGGCGGCCCGGGGGGTCCGGGTCTCGTACGTGGGCTCGCCCGTGGCCGACCATGTGACGGGCAGGCGATGGAGCCCGGAGCCAGGACGGGTGGGGCTGCTGCCCGGAAGCCGCAAAGGGGAGATCCTGCGGATCTGGCCTCTGCTGCTGGGGGTCGCGGGCGAGCTGGCCCGACACCGCCCCTTGCGGTTCACGGTGCCCCTGGCGCCCGGGGTGGACCGGGAGTGGTTCGGGGAGGCGGAGGGGGTGGAGTTCACCGACGACGCCCTGGGGGTGATGGAGCGCAGCGAGCTGGTGATCGCCGCCTCGGGCACGGCCGCCCTGGAGTGCGCCCTGGTGGGGGTGCCCACGGTGGTGGTGTACCGGGTGAACCCCCTCACGTACTGGCTGGGCCGGCTGCTCGTCCGGGTGCCGTTCGTGGCCCTGCCCAACCTGATCGCAGGCCGGGAGGTGGTGCCCGAGTTCGTGCAGCGGCCGGTGGGCGAGGTGGTCCGGGCCTCGGTGCGTCTGCTGGAGGACGAGGGAGCCCGGGCACGGATGATCGAAGGGTTGGACGAGGTGCGCCGGAAGGTGGGGGAGCCGGGGGCGGCCCGCCGGGCCGCCGAACGGATCGCCCGGTTTCTGGAGGAGCGGGGATGAGCCGCCGACCGCTGACCCCTCCGCCGGGCCTCAAGGGGCCCGGCGATCTCGGCTCCTGGGCCCTCCTGCGGGCGCTGGGCCGGTACTTCCGGCCCCACTGGCACCGGATCGTGTTCTCGTTCCTGTGCATGGGCGTGGTGGGGGCCTCGGCCGGAGCCACGGCCTGGCTGGTCAAACCGGTGCTGGACGACATCTTCATCCGGCACGATGAGTGGAAGCTCAAGGTCTTGCCCCTGGCCCTGCTGGGCCTGTACGCCGTCAAGGGCATCTGCCGGTACCTCCAGTCGTACGTCATGCGTTGGGTGGGCGAGGCCGTGATCCTCGCCATGCGCGACGACCTGCTCACCCACCTGCAGTACCGGGAGTTCGGGTTTCACGAGAAGAACCCCACCGGCACCCTGATCGCCCGGGTCACGAGCGACGTGGGGCTGATGCAGGGCGCCATCCCCAACATGATCCAGATGCTCCGCCAGGGGGTCACGGCGGCCGGCCTGCTGGTGGTGCTGTTCGTTCGGGACCCCAGCCTGGCGGCCATCTCCCTGCTGGTGGCCCCCTTGGCCGCCTACCCGGTGAAGCGCATCAGCAAGCTGGTGCGGCGATACACCCGCAAGGGCCAGGAGCGGGTGGGGGACCTGTCCAACGTGCTCCAGGAGTCGTTCTCCGGGATCGAGGTGGTCAAGTCGTTCGGGTGCGAGGATCGGCAGATCGAACGGTTCCACCACGAGGGCGAGCGGCTCCGGCGCATCAGCCTCAAACGGGCCCGCCTGAACGAGGCCACGGCTCCCTTGCTGGAGTTCCTGGGGGCGCTGGCCGCGTCGGCCATCATCTGGTACGGGGGGAGCCGGGTGCTGGCCGGCGAGACCACCCCGGGGGCGTTCTTCAGCTTCCTAACGGCCCTGTTCATGCTGTACGACCCCCTGAAGCGCGCCGGGAACCTGAACAACTCGATCCAGCAGGCCCTGGCCGCGGCCGAACGGGTGTTCGGGGTGATGGCCCAGCCCCTGCCCCCCTGGGAGCGCGGGGGAGACCGGGATCTGGACGGGCCGGTGGAGGAGGTGGCCTACGAGAACGTGCGGTTCGCCTACGATCCGGCCCAGGGCGAGGTGATCCGGGGGGTGAGCTTCCGGGCCCGGCGGGGGCAGGTGGTGGCGCTCGTGGGGGCGAGCGGGTCGGGCAAGTCCACGCTCCTGAAGCTCCTGCCGCGGTTCTACGATCCGACGGACGGGGTCATCCGGATCAACGGGGTGGACATCCGGGAGTTTCGCATCGAGAGCCTGCGGCGGGCGGTGGCCGTGGTGACCCAAAACACGTTTCTGTTCAACGACACGGTACGCCAGAACATCCTGGTGGGCCGGCCGGACGCGGGCGACGAGGAGGTAGAGGCGGCCGCGCGGGCAGCCCATGCCCACGAGTTCATCCGGGCCCTGCCCCAGGGGTACGACACGGTGGTGGGGGAGCGGGGGGACCTGCTGAGCGGGGGACAGAAGCAACGGATCGCGATCGCCCGGGCCATCCTCAAGGACGCACCGATCCTGATCCTCGACGAGGCCACCAGCGCCCTGGACTCGGAGTCCGAGTCCGAGGTGCAGGCGGCCATGGAGGCGCTCATGGCCAACCGGACGACCTTTGTGATCGCCCACCGCCTGGCCACCGTGCGCCACGCCGATCTGATCCTGGTGCTCCGGGACGGCCAGGTGGTGGAGAGGGGGAACCACGAGGAGCTCGTGGCCCGCGGCGGGGAGTATGCGAGGCTCTGTCGACTCCAGTTCGGGGAGGCGCTGGGGTGAATCCGGCTGCGTTGGGCTGGGCGTGCCGGGCCGGGGCCGGGTATCTGGGGGTGGTGGGCCGGACCAGCCGGTACCGGATCGCCGGCGGGGCAGCGGTCGAGACCGCCCGGACCGACGGCCCGGTGCTGTGGGCGTTCTGGCACAACCGGCTGTTGGGCCCTCTCGTGCCGTATCGGGACCAGGGCATCGGCGTGGTCATCAGCCGCAGCGAGGACGGTGAGCTGATCTCGCGGATCGTGGAGCGGTTCGGGTACGTGCCGATCCGGGGGTCGTCGTCCCGCGGCGGGGCCGCCGCCCTGCGGGGGGTGCTGCGCCACCTCGCCTCGGGCCGGGACGTGGCCCTGA